>CAUUXN010000039.1:0-15275 GCA_963548985.1 uncultured Haemophilus sp.
AATTAACCCGTTCCAAGGTAAATTTTTTAGCATCACTGTAAGTCTTTGCAATATCACTACCTAAAAACACTTTATATTTTTCCATCAAAACCTACTTTTTCAAATCCATACTTTCCTATCTTGCTTAAATATCAACCGCACTTTTATTTTATCAATTAGCTATACTGCTGCCGATACTTCTCTAAATTATCTTGAAAATGCTGAATGTAGTATTCGATATCTTTTTCTCGGTAGCCAAGAATTCGTCCGATTTCACGTTCCACTTTTGGATCAAAACCATTCACAGTGCTTGCAGGAAGTAGCACTTCCATTTGTTCAGCGAGTGCAAGAGATTGGGGTAAATAGACAATAAAATCAGTTAGGCAAACATCATTTACATGACGTTGCACCGTTTTTGAATGAAGCATTCCTAGCTCAAGATAAGGGAGAAAGGCATCAGGAATACCGAGCTCCTGATTGAATAATGCCACTTGCTTTTCGCCCCTTAACATTAATTCCAGCTCCTTGCCTTCGTGCGGCCCAAGAATACCTTTTTCCATAAGAATATTCCTTTCGTTGAAATAAAAAAGGGGATTGGATGATTGACCAGATCCCCTTTATTGTACGCCTATTTGGCCACAATGTTCATCTAAATGACGAAATTATTTTTTCCAATTTTTCAACGCATCGGCAAAGGCATTGCCCATCGCACTATTTCCTCTTGGATGACGATCTTGGCGAGGCGTATTACCTCTTGGTTTCGCACTTAAAGTGCGGTCAGATTTGCTATCATTTTTGACCGCACTTTCATCTAATCGCATCGTTAACGCAATACGTTTACGCGGCACATCTACTTCCAACACTTTTACTTTTACGATATCGCCAGTTTTCACCACTTGATGTGGATCTTCGACGAATTTGTCGCTTAATGATGAAATATGTACTAAACCGTCTTGGTGAACACCAATATCCACAAATGCGCCGAAGTTAGTCACATTGGTGACGGTACCTTCTAAAATCATACCTGGTTTTAAATCGGTGATTTCTTCCACGCCTTCTGCGAATACAGCCGTTTTAAATTCACCACGCGGATCGCGACCCGGTTTTTCCAACTCTTTGAAAATATCTTGAACGGTCGGTAAACCAAATTGCTCATCAATGAATTGTTTTGCATCAAGCTGACGTACCACACCAGCGTTACCCATTAAATCTTGGATAGATTGCGCGGTCGCTTGCAAGATTTTTTCGACCACAGGATAAGCTTCTGGGTGAACACCTGAAGCATCAAGTGGATTTTTCCCATCTGCAATACGCATAAAGCCCGCACATTGTTCAAAGGCTTTTGGCCCTAAACGTGGCACTTTTTTCAATTCTGCACGACTTTCAAAACGACCATTTTCATCACGGTATTCCACAATGTTTTGCGCTAAGGTTTTTGTCATTCCAGCCACGCGAGCAAGTAATGGTGCGGATGCTGTATTCAAATCCACACCCACCGCGTTTACGCAGTCTTCCACCACCGCATCTAACTTACGCGCAAGTTGGGTTTGGTTTACATCGTGCTGATATTGCCCCACACCAATGGCTTTCGGTTCGATTTTCACTAATTCTGCCAATGGATCTTGTAAACGACGGGCAATAGAGACTGCACCACGTAAAGATACATCTAAATTCGGGAATTCATTTGCCGCAAATTCAGAGGCAGAATAAACGGATGCGCCCGCCTCGCTCACCACAACGGTTTGAGGTTTATTTTCTTTAATTTCTTTAATCACGTCTTTCGCAAAACGTTCTGTTTCACGAGAAGCGGTACCGTTACCAATGGCAATTAACTCTACGTTATGTTTGCGGATTAAGCTGAAAATCGCTACTTGCGCTTCGGCTTCACGGCCCGTGTGTGGATAAATGGTGGTGGTATCTAATAATTTACCTGTGTTATCCACCACCGCGACTTTAACCCCCGTACGCAAGCCTGGGTCCAAGCCCATGGTGCATTTCGCGCCAGCCGGTGCTGCCATTAAAAGTGCGGTCAAATTTCGAGCGAAAACATCAATGGCCTCTTCTTCCGCTTTTTCACGTAAACTTGCCATTAATTCCGTTTCTAAATGCAACGACACTTTGATTTTCCATGTCCACGCAATCACTTGCTCACGCCATTTATCCGCAGGCTGACCAGTAAAACGAACATCTAAATAATCACGAATAATCTCTTCACAATAGCTTTGGCGACTTCCCTCTTCCGCATCAGGATCAGAATTTAAGCTTAATTGTAAAATACCCTCATTACGTCCACGGAACATGGCTAATGCACGGTGAGAAGGTACATTTTTCAATAATTCTTGGTGGTCGAAATAATCTTGGAATTTTGCGCCTTCCGCTTCTTTGCCTTCAATCACTTTGGATACGATAACGGCATTTTTCGCTAAATAATCACGGACTTTCGCTAATAAACCCGCATCTTCAGCAAAACGCTCCATAAAAATATAGCGTGCGCCATCAAGGGCTACTTTGGTGTCTGTTACGCCTTTATCAGCATTCACAAATTCCGCTGCCGCCGTTTCAGGATCATTTTTCGGTTTATTCCAAAGTAAATCAGCCAATGGCTCAAGACCCGCTTCAATGGCAATTTGGCCTTTGGTACGGCATTTTGGTTTGTACGGCAAATACAAATCTTCTAATTCGGTTTTGCTTTGCGTTGCATGGATTTTGTCACATAATTCATCGGTCAATTTCCCTTGCTCTTCAATAGATTTCAAAATGGTTTGACGACGATCTTCTAATTCACGTAAATAAATTAAACGGGTTTCAAAATGACGAAGTTGGGTGTCATCCAAGCCACCAGTGGCTTCTTTACGATAACGGGCGATAAATGGAATGGTGTTGCCATCATCTAATAATTGAATGGCAGCGAGGATTTGTTGGGGTTGAACGGTTAATTCTGCCGCAATAATTTGGCTAATTTGTTGATTTAACATTGTCATACTTCTTTATTATTAAAGGATTCGATAAAAACGGGAATAGAATACTGGTTTTAGACAACAGGCTCAAATATAATTCAAAAAATTTTCTTTTATTTTTATTATGGCAAAATCAAATTACATTACCCGTCAAGGCTGGCTTGCGCTTGACCAAGAACTTAAATTTTTGTGGAAAGAAGAACGCCCCAAAGTTACCCAAGCGGTTTCAGATGCTGCCGCGCTTGGTGACCGTAGTGAAAACGCGGAATATATTTACGGCAAACGTCGCTTACGTGAAATTGATCGCCGTGTGCGTTTCCTTTCCAAACGATTAGAAGTACTACAAATCGTGGATTATCATCCGAAACAAGAAGGCAAAGTGTTTTTTGGTGCATGGGTTGAGCTAGAAGATGAAGAAGGCGAAGTGAAGCAATACCGACTTGTCGGCTGCGATGAATTCGATCCCGCTAAAAACTGGATCTCCATTGATTCTCCCGTCGCACGTACTTTAATCGGGAAAGGCGTTGATGATGAAATCCATGTTGAGACACCCTCTGGTAAAGTTGTGCTCTATGTGAACCGAATTTGGTATGAGAAATAGTTACTCTCAAAAACAAAAGAGCGGTCAAATTGACCGCTCTTTTTTATTCTATTAATCAGAGCAATTATGCTTTATCACCAATTAATACAGACTCTAACGCAATCTCAATCATATCATTGAAAGTTAATTGACGTTCTTCTGCAGTGGTTTGTTCGTGTGTACGAATATGGTCTGAAACGGTACAGATACAAAGTGCTTTTGCACCATATTCTGCGGCTACACCATAGATACCCGCTGCTTCCATTTCTACGCCTAAGATGCCGTATTTTTCCATTACATCAAACATTTCGAAATCTGGCGTGTAGAATAAGTCTGCTGAGAAGAGATTCCCTACGCGAACTTGCTTACCTTTTTCTTTCGCTGCTTGAACCGCTGCTTGTGCCATATCAAAATCAGCAATTGCAGCAAAATCGTTATCTTTGAAACGGATACGGTTTACTTTTGAATCAGTACATGCACCAAGGCCGATAACTACATCACGTAATTTAACGTCCATACGTACGGCACCACAAGAACCAACACGGATGATTTTTTTCACGCCATATTCAGTAATTAATTCTTTCGCATAAATTGAGCAAGATGGGATACCCATACCGTGACCCATAACAGAGATACGACGACCTTTATAAGTACCGGTATAACCCAACATATTGCGAACGTTAGTCACTTCTTTCGCATCTTCTAAGAATGTTTCAGCAATATATTTTGCACGAAGCGGATCGCCTGGCATTAATACAACATCTGCAAATGCGCCTTCAGGAGCGTTAATATGTGGAGTCATTGTTTTTTCCTCTTGTTGATAAATAAAAAATCATTTAAGCAAACGTTTTCGCCTGCTTTAAAGTACAACACCACGAACGATTCGTGGTGTTGAGAGATAAAGTGCGGTCAAAATTCACCACATTTTAATTACATTGCTACGCCGCTTAACTCGATGAATAAACCTGCGATAGTTGCACTCATTAAGTTAGCTAATGTACCTGCGATAACTGCTTTTAAGCCTAAGCGCGCAACATCACCACGACGGTTTGGAGCCATACCACCGATACCACCGATTAAGATTGCGATAGAGCTGAAGTTAGCGAAACCACATAATGCAAAAGTAATGATTGCTTTAGTTTTTTCACTTAACACTACAGCAGTATCTGGTTGTAAGTATTTTGCAAATTCTAAGTAACCCACGAATTCATTTACTGCCAATTTAAGCCCGATCATTTGACCTGCAACAGCAGATTCTTCCCAAGATACACCGATTAAGTAAGCTAATGGTTTGAATACCCAACCAAAGATTGATTGTAAAGTTAAATCACCGTAACCGAACCAGCCGCCTACGCCGCCTAAAATACCGTTAATTAAAGCAATTAAACCTACGAATGCGATTAACATTGCACCAACGTTTAACGCTAATTGCATACCAGCACTCGCACCGCCGGCCATTGCTTCAAGCACGTTAGTTGGTTTTTCGCTATCGTCTGCATCAGGTTGTTTATCGGTAAATTGTTCAGTTTGTGGGAATAAAATTTTCGCAAATAACAAACCTGCAGGTGCAGCCATGAAAGATGCCGCAATTAAGTAAGTCAACGGTACGCCCATTTCTGCGTAACCCGCCATTACAGAACCCGCGATAGAGGCTGTACCACCCGCCATGATGGCGAATAATTCAGATTGGGTCATATTTCTAATGTAAGGACGAACCACTAACGGCGCTTCTGTTTGACCAACGAAGATGTTCGCTGCAGCAGACATAGATTCTGCTTTTGATGTACCTAATGCAGCTTGTAATGCACCACCAATCACTTTGATAACTACTTGCATGATACCTAAGTAATAAAGCACAGAAATTAAACCGGAGAAAAAGACGATGATTGGTAAAACTTTCACCGCAAAGATAAAGCCGACATTTGAAGGATTTGCTAGTCCACCAAAGACGAAGTTAATCCCTTCGTTACCATATGCAATAACATTTGACACCCCATTTGCTGTCGCTTGTAATGCATCACGGCCAAATGGCACATACAAAATAAGGGCCGCAAATCCGATTTGGATCGCCAAAGCCCCTAACACAGTACGTAAATTAATCGCTTTACGATTGTTTGAAAATAATACGGCAATGATCAGTAATACGACAATGCCTAAAACGCTACCTAAAATACCCATTTTTTTCCCCTAGGTTGGTTAGATAAGTAAGTGAATAAAATTGTCCTATTCTACTTGTTTTTCGGTAAAAAGTCGGAATATTTTTGCTACTTTCGATATGTTTGCTTATAAAATGGTCACAATTTTGGTCAGACCACAAGATTTCGCATAGTTTTCAAGTGCTTGGGTCTGTTCAACAGTTGGGACATAAGAGGTGAGCCCTTCAGCGTCTCGTGCACCTTTTGTGTGCATTCGGATAATTTTGAGCAAAACATCCGGATAATCTTTCAATAAGGCAGCCACTTTCTCCACCAACTTTTCTGCATCAAAAAAATTCGTCACATAAACTAACCGCACTTCTTCCACTTTATTTAATGGTAATAATTGCGCCAAATTCTTCAAATTGCGATCTAAATTTTCTTGCTTGATATGTTGATGAGCGGGAATGATGTTTTGAGGGACAATGCCTTGGCGATTTTGTCTATCAAAGCATAAACTTTGCAAGCCAAGCCCTTCTCCTTTCAGGTCAAAGAGAAATTTGTCTGTAACATCAATTAAAGGACGAATTGCTTCAAATTCAAAGAAACCACTGCTATCCAAATAGCAAGTTAGCCCTTCCTTACGTAGTTTTTGAAACAATGGAACGAGCTTTTTATGATGAATGGTAGGCTCCCCACCGGAAACCGTTACTCCACGAATGAAAGGTACCGCATCCATCACTTGCTCATACAAATGCTGCAGACTGACTTGATGAGCCCCTTCAGCATAACGAGGAATGGTTTCTGGATTATGGCAATAAAGGCAGTTTAGCTTACAGCCTTGTAAGAAAATACTGGTGCGATTCCCCTGTCCTTCCACATTAGAAAAAGGAATAATACGATGCAGGGGAACATAAATATCAGAAAGTGCGGTCACAAAAAACGCTGTTTTCTAGAGTAAGTTATCACTTACACAAGCTTCATTTGGAAAATCACTAATTCTGCTTGGCAGCAGAATGTGAAAACCGCTTTAAGCACATATCCCTCTTCAACCTGTTGAATTTCAGACTGAATTTGACAAGGCTCACTTTCGATATCACGCGCTTTTAACGTGAAATATTCCAATGCCCCTTCCGCGTCCTGACGAGTAGCGTAAAACTGTTCGATAGGTAAACTACAATCGCTGTTATCAAACAATGATTTCATATCGAAAGTATTACAACCTACACATTCAATTGGTTTTTCAGTTTGAATGGCCATATTTTTCTCCTTATCTAAAAAAGCCGTGATATAACACGGCTTATTAAGTTTAAAATTATTTTGCAGCGACAAAGCCGACGGCTTCGTACACTTTGGCAAGGGTTTCTTTCGCTATTGCACGGGCTTTTTCTGCACCTTGACGTAAAATATCGTCTAAAAGTGCTTCATCGTTACGATATTGATAGAAACGTTCTTGTAAACCCGCAAGTAAGTTTGACACTTCGTCAGCCACCGCTGTTTTTAAGTGTCCATACATTTTGCCTTCAAATTCTTTTTCAAGGTCTGCCACAGATTTATCCGTTACTGCAGAAAGGATATCTAATAAGTTAGACACGCCCGCTTTGTTTTTCACATCATAACGAACAACAGGCGGTTCATCAGAGTCAGTTACCGCACGTTTGATTTTTTTCGCCACCGATTTTGGATCTTCAAGCAAGGTCACCACGTTATTGCGGTTATCATCTGATTTAGACATTTTTTTATCAGGATCTTGCAAAGACATAATACGCGCACCGGCTTTGCCTAAGAAAATTTCAGGAATCGTGAAAATATCACCATAAAGCGCATTAAAACGAGCGGCAATATCACGGGTGATTTCTAAATGTTGTTTTTGGTCATCCCCTACCGGCACGCTTTTCGCTTGATAAAGCAAAATATCTGCCGCCATTAAAACTGGATAATCAAATAAACCCACGTTAATATTTTCGGCATAACGTGCTGATTTATCTTTAAATTGAGTCATACGGCTCATCTCGCCGAAATAGGTGTAACAGTTTAACACCCAGCTTAGTTGAGTATGCTCTGGTACATGAGATTGCACAAAGATCGTGCTTTTATTCGGATCAATGCCACAAGCCAAGTAAAGGGCGAGCACATCAAGGGTCGCTTTGCGAAGTGCTACAGGGTCTTGACGTACCGTGATGGCATGTAAATCCACCACGCAGAAAATACACTCATAATCTTCTTGCATTTTC
Organism: uncultured Haemophilus sp.; assembly: GCA_963548985.1. Classification (GTDB taxonomy): domain Bacteria; phylum Pseudomonadota; class Gammaproteobacteria; order Enterobacterales; family Pasteurellaceae; genus Haemophilus_D. Next base: position 7,886 of record CAUUXN010000039.1, read on the forward strand.
ACCCAGTTGCGAAGTGCACCTAAATAATTCCCGATAGTTAATTCGCCGGAAGGCTGCACGCCACTGAATACAATTGGTTTTGTCATTGGTTATCCTTTTATTCTGTAAACTGAATTGGCGCTATGATAACAAAAGATAGGGCGTTTTTTAATGATTGAGTTCAAAACAATGTGTAAAAATGCTATATTACGCCAAAAATTTCTGCAGCTCACAATTTATAATCCCAATGAAAAATTATAATGATATGGCTCTGGCACTTGCCGGTGTTTGTCAATCTGTCTTATTAATCAGTCAATTAGCACAAAAAGGCGAAGTTGATCATCAAGATGCATTCCAAACCACCATTCATTCTCTTCTCATTACTCAACCCGAAGATACATTAGCCGTATTTGGTGGTGATGTTCAACATCTTAAAGTGGGATTAAACACACTTATCGAGCAACTCACCCAATTAAATGACAAAAATTTATTAAATTATTGGGGTAGCTTATTAGCGTTAGAGAGCAAATTAAACAAGCAACCTGAAATCAAACAAGAACTTGGCCGCCGTATTGCTCGTTTACCGGAGCAACTTGCTTATCACGACAATCAATTTGATGATGAGATGTTTTCTATCATGGCAAACATTTATGTCGATACGATTAGCCCTTTAGGCAAACGCATCCACATTATTGGTTCGGCATATCATTTACAGCAACAAAGCGTGCAAGACAAAATCCGTGCGTGTTTACTTGCCGGCATTCGCTCTGCCGTTTTGTGGCGTCAAGTCGGCGGCAGCAAATGGCAACTGTTATTTCATCGTAAAAAATTAGTGCAAGCGGCACGACAACTCTACTCAACTTTAAATTAATCCTTGGAGAACTCTTATGCAACTTTCCGCATTAACCGCTCTTTCCCCGATTGACGGTCGTTATCAAGATAAAGCCACCGCATTACGTGGTATTTTCAGTGAATTTGGCTTGCTTAAATTCCGTGTCACCGTGGAAGTACGTTGGTTACAAAAATTGGCGGCGACCGCTGAAATCCAAGAAGTTTCTTCTTTGTCTAAAGAAGCAAACGATTACCTTAATAAAATTGTGAAAGAATTCAGTCTTCAAGATGCTGAACGTATTAAAGAAATTGAACGTACCACGAATCATGACGTAAAAGCGGTTGAGTATTTCTTAAAAGAAAAAAGCGAAGCCTTACCAGAGTTAGCGAAAGTCTCTGAATTTATTCACTTTGCGTGTACATCAGAAGACATTAACAACCTTTCTCACGCCTTAATGTTAAAAACGGCGCGTGAAGAAGTGATCTTACCTGAATGGCAAAAACTGATTGATGAAATCACTCGTTTAGCAAACGAATACAAAACCATCCCATTACTTTCTCGTACACATGGTCAACCTGCCTCTCCTAGTACTGTGGGTAAAGAAATGGCGAACGTGGTTTACCGTTTAAAACGCCAATTCAAACAACTCCAACAAAATGAAATCTTGGGTAAAATCAACGGTGCTGTAGGTAACTACAATGCGCATTTATCCGCTTATCCAAATATTAACTGGCATAAATTCAGTGAAGAATTTGTCACTTCATTAGGTTTAGATTGGAACCCATACACTACTCAAATTGAGCCACATGATTACATTGCTGAATACTTTGATGCCGTGGTTCGTTTTAATACCATCATCATCGACTTCGACCGTGACTTATGGGGTTACATTGCGTTAAATCACTTTAAACAACGCACTATCGCGGGTGAAATTGGTTCATCCACCATGCCACATAAAGTGAATCCTATCGACTTCGAAAACTCAGAAGGTAACTTAGGGTTAGCCAATGCCGTAATGACTCACCTTGGTCAAAAATTACCAATTTCTCGCTGGCAGCGTGACTTAACCGACTCCACTGTATTACGTAACTTAGGTGTGGGCTTAGGTTATTGCTTAATTGCGTATGCTGCAACGCGTAAAGGTATCAGCAAATTAGAAGTGAACGAACAACATCTCCGTGATGAACTCAACCAAAACTGGGAAGTTTTAGCTGAGCCAATTCAAACCGTGATGCGTCGCTATGGTATTGAAAAACCATACGAAAAATTAAAAGAGCTGACTCGTGGTAAACGTGTTGATGAAAAAGCAATGCGTGAATTCATCGAAAAACTGGATATCCCTGCCGATGAAAAAGCACGTTTACAACAACTCACTCCTGCAACCTACATCGGTGCAGCTATTGAGTTGGTGGAAAAACTTTAATAAAGTTTTCATGCCCTAAAAATAAAAGTGCGGTTAAAAACATCTTAGATTTTGACCGCACTTTTTATTCCTTATTCAAACATTTCCTGTTTCATCATTCACGCTTAATAAATAGCAATCGCGCGTGATCATACACCCAATTAAAAATAAAGGTATAAACGGTCACCATCACCGTTAAGCTGAAATCCATCATAAAAGCTGTAATCCAATCCACTTTTAAAAAGTAAGCAATGATCGGCACGGTGAAAATAAGCAAACCGCCTTCAAATGAAATGGCATGTAAAGTACGAAATATGACGCCTCGCTTTTCTCGCGGCCCCGTAAATACTTTATCAAGGAAATAATTAAAGATGAGATTCCATAGCATGGCTGTTAAGGAAACCAGCACCATGGAACCAAATAGAATAGACACACTTTCTTCTGTAAAGAAATACAAAGCGAAAACGGAAAGCAACACAACCGTGGTTTCAAACAAGATTGCGTGAAAAAGTCGCTCAAGAAAACTCATTTGTCATCCTTTACAAAGAAAAAGTGCGGTCAAATTCACCGCACTTTTCATCAATATTTGGATTAATTGGTTTTTAATTTATTCCAATATTTTTCGTAAATGTCCACTGCTTCACCCACATCGCCTTGCATAATGCCTTTTTCAATGTTTTCAGCAGATGGGAACAAGGTTGGGTTATTCGCCATTTCAGGTGAAAGTAACGCTTTCACGCCTTCATTTGGCATTGAGAAGCCCATTTTTTCAACCACTAATTTCGCATTTTCAGGACGAAGTAAGAAGTCGATAAATTTATAAGCGCCCTCTGTATTTTTCGCACCTTTTGGAATCGCGTAGTTATCCATCCAGAAAATCGCGCCTTCTTTTGGATACACAAATTGGATACTTGGATTTTCTTTGTGTGCTAAATAAGCCGAACCATTCCATAACATACCAATAGAGGCTTCACCTTGAACAAACGGTACTTCTGGCGAGTCAGAGTTAAAGGTCACCACATTTGGTAACAATTTCACTAAGCGCTCATAAGCCGCTTTAATGTCTTCTTCATTCGTGGTGTTTGGTGATTTTCCATCTAAAAGTAATGCAATATGGAACACTTCTCGCGCATCACTGGTTAATAATACTTTACCTTTATATTCTGGATTCCAGAAATCAGCCCAACTCGTAATTTTGCTTGGGTCAATATCATCCGCATTCACGCCGATACCGGTTAAGCCATAAACGTAAGGCAGAGAATATTTGTTATTTGGGTCAAATTCCTTGTTTAATAAATTTGCTGGAATTTGTTTAAAATTACTTAATTTGCTGTGATCAAGCTCTTGTAACATACCTTCTTTCGCCATTTTATTAACATAATAGCTTGATGGGAAAACTAAATCATAACCACTACCTGTACTAGAGGTCAGCTTCAATTTAGCATACATTTCTTCATTACTTTCAAATGTTGAATAAATCACTTCAATGCCGGTTTCTTTGGTAAATTCCGCAACCAAATTAGATGGCACATAGTCAGTCCAGTTATAAACATAAAGTTTTTCAGCAGCAAATGCCGCAGAAGTTGCGACGAATGCGACGGCAGACAGACAAAGTGATTTAATGTATTGAACAGCATTTTTTTTCAATTTATTGACCTCCTCAGGACAATCAAAATAAACCTTAAGCAATCGTTTACTTATGTAAACTTAGGGAGTATAGCACCTTTTTTGCAAAAGGTTTGACATATTTTCCCATCAGGGTAAGATTTCGCCTATCTCTATTTTATGTTAATCAGTCATCAACTATGCTCGAATTTGCTCATCAAGAACACGTCAAATCTTATTATCTCGATAGTCGGAATCAAACCTTTGAACTGCCGCCTCTCACTCAGCAAGAAGAAGCGGATGTTTGTGTCATCGGTGCGGGCTTTTTTGGTTTATCCGCCGCCCTTGAATTAGCGGAAAAAGGCAAGAAAGTGATTGTGCTAGAAGGCGCGAGAGTCGGATTTGGTGCATCTGGTAGAAGTGGCGGTCAAGCCATCAACGGTTTTGAAGAAGGCATTGATGAATATATTGCTCAAGTAGGCTTTGATAAAGCGAAACAACTTTGGGATATGTCACTCGAAGCCATTGATATTATTGATGAACGCATTGCGAAATATGGCATTCAATGCGATTGGAAAAAAGGTTATGCCACATTGGCGTTAAATGAACGCCGTATGGACGATCTCATTGAAATGGAAAAGGCCAGCCACGCGACTTTTGGCTATGACAAAATGCAACTTTGGGATAAGGCCAAACTTAAACAACATCTAGGCAGTGATATTTATGTAGGCGGGTTATACGATAGCAATTCTGGCCACCTACACCCATTAAATTATTGCTTAGGTTTAGCAAAAGCCTGCTTGGATTTAGGCGTACAGATTTACGAACAATCGCCTGTTGTGGATTTAGTAGAAAAATCAGGTTGTATTGAAGTTAAAACTGATAAAAGTGTGGTCATTTCTCAAGATGTTATTTTAGCCACCAACGCTTATATTGATGCGCTACCAAAATCCATTCATCACGGCATTAATCGTAAAATTTTGCCAGTAGAAAGCTTTATTATTGCAACCGAACCCTTAGATCAAGCTACAGCGGATTCCGTGATCAATAATGGCATGTCTGTTTGTGATAACAATATCTTGCTCGATTACTATCGTTTGAGTGCGGATAACCGTTTGTTATTTGGTAGTGACTCGAGTTCTGAAAAAGATATGGTAAAAATTATGCGTGGCAATATGTTGCATGTTTTCCCTCAATTGGAAAACGTCAAAATTGACTATGGCTGGGCAGGACCGATTGATATGACAATGAACGCTACCCCACATTTCGGGCGTATCTCACCGCACATTTATTTCGCACAAGGCTATTCTGGACACGGTGTCGCTCTCACTGGACTTGCTGGACGCATTATTGCAGAAGCAATTTTAGGTAATGACGAACGTTTGAGAATTTTTGAAGGGTTGAAAGTGCCTTCATTTTACGGTGGAAAATCCCTCAAAAACTTAGCCACCAAGATCGGTGTACTCTATTACAAATTCCTCGATCGTTATCGTTAATCAAAAAAAGCAAAGGCGTGTATCAAACACGCCTTTATTATTTCGATGACATTTAAGGTTTAATGTCTCGTAAAATAGGATTTTGCATGGAAATCAAGGTTTCCGTTGATTGAATTTCATCAATTAACTGGATCTTAGTCGCCAACACGGAATGTAATTCAGCAATGGTGTGTGTCATCACTTTGATAAAAATAGAATAGTTTCCCGTGGTGTAATAGGCTTCCACCACTTCATCAAAGGTCTCTAGCTTTTTAATCACTTTTTCGTAATCTTTTGCGCTTTTCAAAATAATGCCAATAAAGCAGCACACATCATAACCCAGTTTACGCTCATCAATAATCGCTTTTGTGCCTTCAATCAAACCAGACTGACGCATTTTCTCTACGCGAACATGAATCGTACCAGGGCTCACGCCAAAGTTTTTTGCCATTTCAGCATAAGGTGTACGTGCATCTTTAGTCAGTACACGGAGAATTTGTCGATCAAGTGTATCGATATTGTTCATAAAACACTCCTTATTAGATCTTTTTCAAAATATCTTCTTTATTTTTGATAATATTCAACATTCAAAACAATGTAAAGAAATTACTTGAAACAAATTGCAATTTTATTGAATAATGCACAACAAATCTTACCAGTTATTATAAAAAGAAGGATAAATATGAAAAAGACGTTTATTTTACAACAACAAGAAATTAGCTTTGTGAAGAACACCTTTACTCAAAACTTGATTGAACAACTTGGCATCATCGAAGTACAAGGTCCAATCCTTAGTGAGGTTGGCAATGGTATGCAAGATAACTTATCAGGCATTGAGAAAGCGGTTCAAGTAAACGTGAAATGTATCCCAAATGCGGTTTATGAAGTGGTTCACTCATTAGCTAAATGGAAACGCCATACTCTCGCTCGTTTCCACTTCAAAGAAGGGGAAGGCTTATTTGTTCATATGAAAGCATTACGTCCAGATGAAGATTCATTGGATCAAACTCACTCTGTTTATGTGGACCAATGGGACTGGGAAAAAGTGATTCCTGAAGGTCGTCGTAACTTTGCTTATTTAAAAGAAACGGTACGTTCTATCTATCGTGCAATCCGTTTAACTGAATTAGCGGTAGAAGCTCGCTTTGACATTCCATCAAGCTTACCGAAAGAAATCACCTTCGTTCACAGCGAAGATTTAGTGAAACGCTACCCAGATCTTTCAAGCAAAGAGCGTGAAAACGCCATTTGTAAAGAATATGGCGCCGTGTTCTTAATTGGTATCGGTGGCAAATTGTCAGACGGTAAACCACATGATGGCCGTGCACCAGACTACGATGACTGGACAACAGAATCTGAAAACGGCTACAAAGGTTTAAACGGTGATATTTTGGTGTGGAACGCTGAGTTAGGTAAAGCGTTTGAGCTTTCTTCAATGGGTATTCGTGTGGATGAATCCGCATTACGTTTACAAGTTGGTTTAACTGGTGATGAAGATCGCTTAAAAATGGATTGGCACCAAGATTTATTAAACGGCAAATTACCTCTCACCATCGGTGGTGGTATCGGTCAATCTCGTATGGCAATGCTTTTACTTCACAAAAAACACATTGGTGAAGTACAATCAAGTGTATGGCCAAAAGAAATGTTAGAACAATATCAACATATTCTTTAATTGCTAATCGAAAGAGAAAAGTGCGGTGAAATTTCACCGCACTTTTGTTTTTGGAAAGATTAATTAATCTTGCAATGGCCCGCTGTTAAACATTGGCAATCCCATGGTTTTTAAGCTGTCACGATAAATACCTAGCAAATCTTTCTCCGTAATTTTTTGTAACTGATCTAACGGTTTATCTAATGCGGCGACCGTTTCAATCACAAGACCTTGTGGACCGGATTCTTGCGTGGCGATTTCAAATAACGCTTGTCCACGACGAACATGACTACCTGAACTAATCAACACAGCATGTTTAATTTTGTGTTTTGCTAAAGAGTAACGAGAGAAAAGTGCATTTTCAACAGTTGAACGAGCATAGTTATCAGAATAAATACGGCTTGCATCAACGCCTTTCTCAATCAACCATTGCTTCATTAAAT
>CAUUXN010000040.1:0-15247 GCA_963548985.1 uncultured Haemophilus sp.
GCATAAACTTCAGTCGATGCCTGCATTTTACGAACCATTTTTGGAATGAATTCATGTGGAACGTGACAGTCTGAACAAATTGCTTTCACACCTGAACGGTTACTAAAGTGGATTGACGCTTGGTACTCAGGTACAACGTCATTAGTATGACAGTCTGAACAGAATTGCTCTGTATTGGTTGTCGCCATTCCAGCATTAAACAGGTTAGTGCCAACGATAGTACCAATGATAGTTAATAAAATAACCCCACCAATTGCCATTTTGCTCGGAGAGCGTAACCAACGGCAAACTTTCTGAATGCTTGATTTAATCATGGTTTAGCTCCTTATTTACCTTGCATTTGACGAATAGTTTCAAATTTATTTTGAATAATTGGATTTACGTTAGTTTGCTGAACGTGGCATTGTAAACAGAAATAACGACGTGGTGAGGTACCTTCTGTTTTTTGACCATCACGTGTTAAGAAATGACTCTCAGGAACACGTGGCGCACCCGTTGTTGGGGCAACATCTGGCGCGTGGCAACCTAAACATTGATTCGCATTTTTAGTTACTTGTAAGCCACGAATGCTGTGTGGAACAAGTGGGGGTTGGTTAGGAAAAGTAACAGGAATATTGCCTACATCTTTATAAGGATTATTAAATGCAGGTGCAAGACTTTCTGCTGTTTTATCGATGCTGTTTGCAACTTGTGGTGCATCAGCAAATGCCAATCCACTACATAAAGCCAGCATGAAAATAAATGATTTTTTCATGAAATCCACTCCATTAAATAATTAAATATTTTTAATTTTTATTTGTTTCTCAAAGCGAGAGCCAAATGTAAATACATTTTCTGCGCACACGTCAATACAGCGTCCACAAGTAATACAATCTTTTGCCAATACAATTTGGCTATCTTCCGGTCCACCGTGTAAAGGAAGTCTTAATACTTGCGGCTCTGGGCAAACATTATAACAATCCATACAACGGTCACAGCGATCACGATCGATTACATTAACTTTTATTAAACTTTTACTGCCAATGACACCATAAATCGCACCAATCGGACAAAGGTGACCGCACCAACCATGTTCGGCAACAAGTAAGTCAAATAAAAAGATGACCGCAACTAACCAAAGGGTTGCACCTGTACCAAAAACAAAGATGCGTCCAAGTGCTGCGACAGGGTTTATCCACTCCCATAAGAGCGTCCCCGTTATTGCACTACCAACTAAAATCACGGCTAAAATCACATAGCGCAGTTGACGTGAAATTTTTAATGATTGTCGAATACCTAATTTTCTACGTAACCAAGCTGCAGCATCGGTCACCATATTCATTGGGCAAACCCAACTACAAAAGGCTTTGCTCGCTACGATGGCGTAGAATATAACAATAACCAAGGCGCCAATAATCGTTGTGATTTCAGGTAGGTAACCTGTCGCTAAACTTTCAGCGGTAATCAATGGATCTGTCAATGGCACAGTATCCAAAAGCATGCTTGAGCTGTAGTTGCCTTTTAAAATCCAAACTTGCCAAATCGGGCCACTTAAGAACATCAAAATAATACTTAATTGACTGATTCGACGTAGAATTAAAAAGCGGTAAGCATGCCACCAACCGAGTTTTTTACGAGCTTCTAAGCCAGCATCTTTGGGCTTATTCGGGGTATATTTTTCAGCCATTATTTTACCCCCTTAATGTTTAAGTCCAGATTTGGGAATTGCTCAGCTTCTGGAACTGTCGTTGGATTCGGTACATAATCCATTGTTGCACGATTCGGTGTTGCCACTTTTTGATTTGGTTGAACCTGCATTGGTTGATAAACCGGTTCATGTAAGCCTTCCGGCATACGAGCATCCATTGCTGGACGCAAGCCATCCGGATGTTGTTCCTCAATTAAGGATTTTCCGGCATTTTGTTTTTCTTTCCAACCTAAGCGATAGTGACGACCCAGTAAGCCTTTGGCGATATCCATCGGTAAGACTTTAATTGCTGCTTCTTCTAATACACAGGCTTGTTCGCATTTGCCGCACCCGGTGCAAGCATCGGAGTGAACAGTTGGAATAAGTTTTGCATGAATTCCCGTACGATCATTATGGATGCGTTCAAGCGTAATCGCTTTATCCACTAATGGGCAAACACGATAGCAAACATCACAACGCAAACCTTGCCAGTTAAGACAAGTTTCATGGTCTAGTAATACCGCTAATCCCATTCTCGCATCATTGATATCTTTAAGTTCCTTGCTTAACGCGCCACTAGGACAAGCATTCATACACGGAATATCCGGACACATTTCGCAAGGTTTATCCCGAGCGATAAAATAAGGTGTGCCCGCTTCCATTGGTGAAATCAGCGAAGCTAAATGCAACATATCATATGGACACGCTTGGACACATTGGCCACAACGGGTACAAGCTGCCAAAAAATCCTTTTCCGGTAAAGCACCAGGTGGACGTAAGGCGACGCCTTCTTTAGCTTTAGCTTGTTCTTGCTGTAAGCCAAGAATAATACCAACCCCACATACTCCGGCAGCCGTTCTTGTCACATTTTTTAAAAACTGACGACGGTTAGGATCAAGTCTCATCTGCGTTTCCTTTTATAAGCGGTCTAATTTTGTTAAAACGTTGCAAAATTTGACCGCTCTTATTTTAAATTCCCTTCTCTTTAAAGAGAGGAGCGACTAGAAACGAAAGGAAAATCCTACGCTTTTTCCACTTTAACCGCACATTTTTTGAAGTCGGTTTCGCCTGAAATTGGATCGGTTGCATCCAATGTTAATTTGTTCGCAAGCTGACCTGCATCAAAGAAGGTGGTGTAAATTAAGCCCTGAGGACATTTGTTACGACCACGGGTATCTAAGTAAGTAATCATTTCACCACGACGAGTGATTAATTTCACTTTATCCCCATGACGTAAGCCATATTTCTTCGCATCCGCTGGGTGCATCCAAACTAAGTTATTCGGGAATGCACGGTGTAATTCAGGTACACGACGAGTCATGGTACCAGTATGCCAGTGCTCAAGAACACGACCAGTACATAACCATAATGGATATTCTTCATCTGGTGATTCAGCTGGATCCTCATAAGGTACACCTAGAATAATCGCTTTTTTATCTGGATAGCCATAGAATGCGATATCTTCACCTGGTTTGACATACGGGTCAAAGCCTTCACGGTAACGCCATAAGGTTTCTTTACCGTCAACAACTGGCCAACGTAAACCACGTACTTGGTGATAAGTATCGAATGGCGCTAAGTCATGACCATGACCACGACCGAAGTCAGCGTATTCTTCGAATAAACCTTTTTGTAAGTAGTAACCAAAGTGATCTGCCTCATCATTGATGTATCCAGGAACATCTGTTGGTACTTTAAATTTGTTTACTTCACCATTTTCGTAAAGCACTTCATATAAAGTTTTGCCACGATATTCAGGCATTTGAGCTAATAATTCTTCTCCCCATACTTCATCAGTTTTGAAGTATTTAGCGAATTCAACAATTTGCCATAAGTCAGAACGAGACTCACCTGGACCTTTCACTTGTTGACGCCATAATTGTGTACGACGCTCAGCGTTACCGTAACCACCTTCTTTTTCCACCCACATACAAGTTGGAAGAATTAAGTCTGCTGCAACAGCAGAAACTGATGGGTAAGGGTCTGAAACAACAATAAAGTTTTCAGGGTTACGCCAACCAGGGAAAATTTCGTCATTGATATTCGGACCGCCTTGCATGTTGTTGGTACTCATTTGCCATAAGAAATTCAGTTTTCCATCTTTTAAGGCACGGCTTTGTTGTACCGCTGGATAGCCAGGTACAGTTGGGATGGTACCTTTTGGTAATTTCCATTTTTTCTCAGTGATTTCAACGTGTTTAGGATTGGTTACCACCATGTCCGCTGGTAAACGGTGAACGAAAGTACCTACTTCACGTGCTGTACCACAAGCTGATGGTTGACCAGTTAATGAGAACGGACCACAACCTGGTTTAGAAATTTTACCGGTTAATAAGTGTACGTTATAGATCATGTGGTTAACCCATACACCACGAGTGTGTTGGTTAAAGCCCATTGTCCAGTAAGACACTAAGTTCTGTTCTGGATCGGCGTACATTTTCGCGAGGGTTTCAAGCTGATCTTTTGGTACACCAGAAATACGGTGTGCTTCATCTAATGTATAAGGTGCAACGATTTTCTTGAATTCTTCGAAGTCAGAGTCATACATTTTACCTGCAGTTTTACGATTTTTCGCTGCAACTTCAAGTGGATGTTCTGGACGTAAACCGTAACCAATATCGGTTTCACCACGTTTGAATTTGGTGTGTTTGTTAACGAAGTCCCAGTTTACTTTATCATTTTGGATAATGTAGTTTGCAATATAGTTAAGAATTGCAAGATCTGCGTGTGGATTAAATACGATAGGCACATCAGCTAATTCAAACGAACGGTGTTCGAATGTTGACATAACCACAACTTTCACATTATCAGAAGAAAGACGACGGTCAGAAATACGAGACCACAAAATTGGGTGCATTTCCGCCATGTTTGAACCCCAAAGCACAAACGCATCAGTTTTTTCGATGTCGTTATAGCAGCCCATAGGTTCATCCATACCAAATGTACGCATAAATGCAACTGCTGCAGACGCCATACAGTGACGAGCATTCGGGTCGATAGTGTTAGAACGGAAACCAGCTTTCCAAAGTTTTACTTTTGCGTAACCTTCGTAGATGGTTGTTTGACCTGAAGAGAACATACCAACAGCATTTGGTTCTTTTTTCTTCAAGATATCTTTAATTTTTTCCGCCATGATAGTGAAAGCTTGATCCCAAGAAACTGGTGTAAAATCACCTTCTTTATGGAATTTACCATCTTTCATACGTAGTAACGGAGTTTGTACACGGTCTGCACCGTACATGATTTTAGAAAGGAAGTAACCTTTGATACAGTTTAAACCGCGGTTTACCTCTGCATCTGGGTCACCTTGAGTTGCGACAACTCGACCATCTTTGGTTCCTACCAATACGCTACATCCTGTACCACAGAAACGGCATGGGGCTTTATCCCATTTGATGCCCATATCTTCGGCCGCATTAACCTGTTTAACAGGGATGGTCATACCGGCAGCCGCTGCCGCTGCAAGTGCGGCATTGGCTTTCATAAAATCTCTACGATTAAGTTCCATAGTTTTCCCCACTCGTTGTTGAATTTTTTAGAATATACAAAATGGCATGTATACCTAAATTATTTATTTTTCATCTAAATAATTAGAAATTAAAGACACAACAATCACTCCCGGAATGTCTTTAATTTCATCCATAAGATCCGCTAACGCTAATTGACGGTTACTTTCAAGGGTAACCACCAATTTGCCTTCTTCAGATTTTTCACCATGAATTTCAGCACCTGAAATAGCTAAAATAGCTTCTTTGACTTGGCTGAGTTTTTCTGGTCTGGCTTGTACAACAATACTGCATACATACCAGTTTTCATTTTCGCTAAATTGACTCATCTGTATTTGTTTCAAAATTAAGAATTTTTATTGCTTTTGTTGGGCAAACGCTTAAACAAGCACCACAACCATTACAGCTTTCTAAATCTAAAATGGGTTTTGCCACACCACCAAGCTGTAATCGAAAACGGATGGCATTCATCGGACAGCTATCTTGGCAACTTCGACATTCCACTCGACTTTCTGTTAGGCACTGCGTTGTAATCTCAACTTTATGTGACCAAGGCTCTTCTTCTAATGAGCGAAAAATCGGTTGTTCGCAGACTAAAACACATTTTTGACAGAAAGTGCATTCGCCTTTATCAAATTGTATTTCAGGAAAGCCGCCATCGCCTTTTACGATAATTTGGGTTTCACATACCAGTATGCAATCACCGCATCGAGTACATTTATCTGTAAAGTCTTCTTCGTTTACCGACCAAGGTGGACGGATAGCATTTATACCTTGAATTTTAGCGTTTTCAGAATGTAACGATTGTAAAAATTGCCCACGTAATAATTGTCTGCGAGAAGGATTTTCAATCGCCATATTTTTCTTTAAAGTTCGGTATTTTCAAGGGGAGCATTATCTAGCTCCGATAACAAAATAGTAACTACCTAAAAGGAGTAGTTTTTAAGAAATATACACTTTTCTTGAGGTAGATCAAGGATATTTTGAAAAGAAATTAGAAGTGTAAATAAATTGTTAAAAAATAAGTGAAAATGATTATTAAATAGGGCGGATGATCCGCCCTGAAGTGTGCTTAAAATATTATGCGTTTTGGGTTGGGTAATCCCACCAAATATCGAATAATTCACTGATTTCGATTTGTTGTAATTTATTTTCTTCTAACCATTTTTTCACTAACTGACGATGGCTTTCATCACATTTACCGATTTTCTCTAAGCAAACTAAGCCTTCCCAATGTAAATAGCCGCTACCTTCATAAGCTAAGCCGTTTGGTTGAATCACTTCAGCAATAAAACGATCAACGGTTTCATCGATAGTTTCGATGCTGGTACCTTCAGCAAATTGCCAATTTACTAAAAAGCCTAATTCTTGGAACTCAGCTAAGTGAAGTTTTTTACGTTGACGTTGATTACGAGTTGTCATTTCAATGTTCTCCTATGTTAAGGTAATGGGTATCGTCATCATCTCGATGATTATTTTTTCCTAAAGTATAAATCCCACACACCGTGGCCTAAGCGATGACCGCGCGCCTCAAATTTTGTGAGAGGGCGGAAATCAGGACGTGGAATATAATCTTGTTCGGCAGTATTGATTAAGTTTTCATTGGCTGAAAGGACTTCGAGCATTTGTTCCGCATAGTTTTCCCAATCCGTTGCCATATGAATAAAACCATTTGGTTGTAATTTTTTCACGACTTGCCCCACAAAGTGCGGTTGAACAATACGGCGTTTATGATGTTTCGCTTTATGCCAAGGGTCAGGGAAGAAAAGTTGTAAGCCGCCCAATTCGCCGTCTTTTACACAATCACGTAGAATTTCAGTGGCATCATGGCAAATCACACGAAGGTTTTTCACGCCTTTTTCTACCGCATAAGCAATACAAGCACCCACACCAGGCGTGTGCACTTCAATACCAAGATAATTTTTATCAGGATTCGCTTCAGCCATATCCACTAAAGATTTACCCATCCCGAAGCCAATTTCTAATATAACGGGATTCGTATTGCCATAAATTGCAGCAAAATCAAAAGGGGCGTTTTGATAATCTAATCCAAGATCAGCCCAGTGATCGTTCATCATATTTTTTTGAAAATCACTTAAGCGACCTGTTCGCAACACAAAGCTACGAACTTTACGTTTATAACGACCATCTTCTGTAAATTCAGCCGTTTCAACGGTTTTACGTTTTTGATCAGCAAAGGTTTTTTGCTCTTCTGTCATGGTATTTATTCGCTCAATTAAAATTGGCGGCGATTATACACTAAAAGGCAAGGTTGTGGGATTTTTCCACCTAATTCCCGTATAATAGAGAAAATTTTTAATTGTTTTTTGTTATGAATATTGTCCGAGTTGCATTAGCCGTACCGCTTCCCCGATTTTTTGATTATCTCTATTCGCCAGACTTGACGCCAATGGTTGGTGGACGAGTGTTGGTGCCTTTTGGTTCGCAAAAACGAGTCGGGATCGTGGTAGATTTGCCCGCTTCTTCGGATGTAGCAGAAGAGAAGTTAAAACCGATTATTGATGTACTTGATGCAGAATCACTTTTTAATTCCACAACGTGGGATTGGTTAGCTTGGTCGGCTAATTATTATCGTGCAGCCTTAGGCGATGTGTTGTTTCAAGCGTTGCCGGTAAAACTTCGTAATGGAGAAAGTGCGGTTAAAAATGACCGTACTTTTTGGCGTATTACGAGCCTTGGAAAACAAGCATTAGAATCGGGTGAATTAAAACGCGCCAAAAAACAAATTGAAGCTTTAAATTTGTTGCTAATGCAAGATTTAGAAAAAGGTAACAATGAGATCAGTTCCGCAATTTGGTCAGCGCTTAAAGGCAAAGATTATGTGGAAGAGATTATTGTTCCCTCTGAACAAAAAAGTTGGCAACAAGCTCTAGGGGATAATCCGTTAGTCAATCTTGATAACCGATTAACCTTAAATAAACAACAAGCCCTTGCATTTAGCCAGTTGCTTTTCCAAGAGGGCTTTAATGTGTGGTTGTTAGAGGGCGTGACTGGTTCAGGTAAGACTGAAATTTATCTGCAATATATTGAAGAAATCCTAAAGAAAGGTAAACAGGTTTTAGTGCTTGTTCCTGAAATTGGGCTTACCCCTCAAACTGTGAGACGTTTCCAAGCTCGCTTTAATGTGGAAATTGATGTATTGCATTCCAACTTGAACGATACGCAACGCTTAAATGTTTGGGAGCGAGCAAGAACAGGACAGAGTGCAATCGTGATCGGTACTAGATCGGCGCTTTTTACCCAATTTTCAGATCTCGGCTTAATTATTTTAGATGAAGAACATGACGGCTCGTTTAAACAGCAAGATGGTTGGCGTTATCATGCAAGAGATTTAGGCATTATTTTAGCGCAAAAGCTCAACATTCCTATTTTGTTAGGTTCTGCCACACCAAGTTTGGAAAGTGTGAATAACGTACAAAATGGCAAATATCATCATTTGGTCTTATCAAAAAGAGCCGGAAATGCGACCGCACTTCGCCAGTTTGTGATTGATTTAAAACATCAACGAATTCAAAACGGCTTATCCGAACCGTTATTGAAACGTATGCAAGAACACTTAGAAAAAGGTAACCAAGTGTTGTTATTCCTTAATCGACGTGGATTTGCGCCTGTGTTGTTATGTCATGAATGTGGTTGGATTGATGAGTGTCATCATTGCGAAAAACCTTATACTTATCACCAACACCAGCGCGTTTTACGCTGCCATCATTGTGGCGCACAAAAAACAGTGCCGATGCAATGTGGCCATTGTGGTTCAACACATTTAGTCACAACGGGTTTAGGTACAGAACAACTGGAGGAAACCCTAAAAGCACGTTTCCCGCAATATAATATTGCTCGTATCGATCGTGATAACACAGCACGAAAAGGCAAGCTTGAAGGTTATTTAGAGGATATTCAGCAAGGTAAAAGTCAGATTTTAATTGGCACACAGATGTTAGCCAAAGGACACCATTTCCCGAATGTCACGTTGGTTGCTTTAGTGAATGTGGATAATGCCTTGTTTTCCCTTGATTTCAGAGCCGAAGAACGTTTAGCGCAGCTTTATATACAAGTGGCAGGGCGCTCAGGCAGAGCCGAAAAACAGGGTGAAGTGGTTTTGCAGACGCATTATCCGGATCATCCGTTATTAACTACCTTGCTTGAAAAGGGTTACCAAGCCTTTGCAGAAGAAACCTTGAAGCTACGCCATAATATGGGCTTGCCTCCGTTTAGTTTCCAGGCATTGTTTAAAGCACAAAGTCGTCATTCTGAAGAGGCAGAAAATGCATTGTCGCAATTAGCCTCTTTCTTCTATGAACAAAAAATAGAAGGCTTGCAAGTGTTGGGACCGATTCCCGCACCGTTCAGCAAAAAAGCGGGGCAGTATCGTTGGCAGTTGCTATTACAACACGCTTCTCGGAAACAATTACAGGCGGCATTAAGTCGATATTCACCAGAGTTGATAAAATCTTCTCAAGTGCGGTTGATTTTAGACGTGGATCCATTGGATTTGAGTTAGCAAAAATTCCCTAGAAAAATGCACAGTTTTTCAGTAGAATTAGGCGTTTTTTATACTCTAAGTTTAATTTATCGAATATTTTAGGATTTTATCGTGGCTCATCGAGATTTTGCCGGCCGAAGCGGCTCAAAAAATAATAAAAAGAAAGCAAAGAAAAGTTTTAATCGTAATACCTTAATTGTTCTTGCGTTGGTGGCGGTATTAGGTTTTGGGTTAGGGCTTTACTTCTTAAAAAGTAAAACACCTGAACCTGTCGTGACAACAACGGTTCAGCCGGAAAAACCGCAACCGAAAAGTGTGTTACCAAATCGCCCAGAAGAGGTGTGGCACTATATTAAAGAATTAGAAACCCGTACGGTGCCGGTGGATAATAATCCTTCTTCAGTTGAAAAAAATATGCGTTTGACGGAAGAACAGCGTCAAGTGCTTATTCAAATGGAAAAAGAACAAAAAGCGGCAGAAGAAGCGAAAAAATTAGAAGCTCAACGTAAAGAGCAAGAAGCGGCGAATGCGGAAAAAGCCGCGGCTCAAGCACAGCAAGCTCAACCAGCACAGACAGTGCAAGCTCAACCAACACAGCCACAGCAAACAGCAAAAACGGAAGTGAAAAAGCCTGAGCCAGTTAAAAAAACAGAGCCAGTTAAAAAGCCTGAACCTCCGAAAAAAGTAGAAGTAGTGAAGGCGGAACCAGCTAAAACGGAACCAGCTAAAACTGAGCAACCGAAAAAAGCAGAACCAAAACCCGCTGAACAACAAGTACAGGCTGGTGGTAAAAAATTTGGTTTACAATGTGGTGCATTTAAAAATCGTGCGCAAGCAGAAAGCTTACAAGGTCGTCTAGCGATGGCTGGCGTAAATGCACAAATTGCGACAAGTGAAGAATGGAACCGCGTACGTGTAGGACCATTTGGTAGCCGAGATGCAGCAACAGCAGCACAAGATAAAGCAAAATCAGTGGCGAGTTGCGTTGTGATTGGAATGTAATTCAGAATTTAAAAGTGCGGTTAAAAATGACCGCACTTTTTTTATATTTTTCTCTTGCCAAAAAATGAAAAATCAATAAAATGAACGTTCATTCATTTTTGATATTCATCTTAAATGACCTTTCTCATATATAACCCTAAGAATTTAATTTTTTATTATGCGACAAGTAAAAGCCTCTAAAACGAAGCTTGATGTCAGTGAGCAGATCTTTGATGCAACAGATCGTCTTATGGCAAAAGAAGGATTACATCATCTTTCTATGCATAAGTTAGCTAAGGAAACAGGCATCGCAGCAGGTACGATTTATCTTTATTTTAAGAGTAAAGACGAGTTATTAGCACAATTTGCTCGTCGAGTGTTCAATAAGTTTGTTTTGGCGATTGAAGAAGGTTTTGATGAAAGCCAATCTTTTTTCGAGCAATACAGAAAAATGTGGTGGAATATTTGGCATTTTCTTCAAGAAAATCCAACGATTCTGTTAAACATGAACCAATATCGATCTTTACCAGCGTTTATTGAAACCTGCAAAGAAATGGAGCATTCGTGTTGGGATCAGTTTTGTCTCAAGGGACAAGCAGCAAATGTGTTAGCTGATTTAGATCCTCATATGTTATTTTTGCTGAGTCTTAAAACGGCAATAGTTTTAGCCTCAGGTATCAAGTTTCTCGGTACGGCAGTAACCGATGCGATGTTAGAATCTGTCATTGAACGCTCTTGGCGTGCAATTCAGAAGTAGTCATTTTATTGTCTTAATGGAGTTTTCCAAATGAGTATAACTCAAACTAATGGACCAAAGCGTTCACACGTTTTCTTTTTGAAATTAGCGTTAGGCGTATTTGTGTTAATTTTTGCAGCAATGATTTTCCTTAATCAAATGAAGGCAAAAGGCATTGCTGATTTCTTGGCAAATAAACCAGAAACAGCCTCTCCTGTGACTGCAATGACAGTTAAGGCTTCAGAATGGACGCCAATCATTGAAACGACAGGTCTTGTTCGTCCGAATCAAGGGGCGATGTTAAGCGCTCAAAGTGCAGGAACGGTGTCTAAAGTGCTCGTGCAAAATGGCCAAAGCGTGAAAAAGGGTGATTTGTTAGTTGAGTTAGATAGTTCCGTTGAGCGTGCAAGCTTACAAGCGGCTCAAGCTCAAGTGGTGTCATTACGTCAAACTTATCAACGTTATGCAAACCTTGCAGGCAGCGGTGCCGTTTCTCGTCAAGAATTAGATAACGCAAAATCAGCTTATGAAGCACAAGCGGCAAATATTGAGTCATTAAAAGCAACCATTGAGCGTCGCCAAATCGTCGCGCCATTTGATGGTAAAGCTGGTATCGTGAAAGTGAATGTTGGTCAGTATGTTTCAAACGGTACTGAAATTGTGCGTGTGGAAGATCGTTCTTCAATGAAAGTCGATTTTGCCATTGCGCAAAATCTATTAGATAAATTGCATATCGGTCAAAAAGTAACGGCTACCGCAGATGCGCGTAAAGGTGAAACTTTTGCCGCGAAGGTTACTGCAATTGAGCCAGCAATTAATTCTTCAACGGGTTTAGTCGATGTTCAAGCAACATTTGAACCAGAAGATGGCGCAAAATTATTATCCGGTATGTTTACTCGCTTAAATGTCGCTTTACCAACTGAGCATAATCAAATCGTTGTGCCACAAGTGGCAGTGAGCTACAACATGTATGGCGAATCGCTTTATATTTTGACCGCACTTTCCGATGAAGATATTGAGAAATTAGGCGGCGCAGAAAAAGCGGCGAATATGTACCGTGCAAAATCAATCACTGTATTTACGAAAGATCGTCAAGGTATTTATGCACAATTAAAAGGCGATGAAGTTAAAGTCGGCGATAAAATTGTGACCGGCGGTCAGCAAAACTTAAGTAACGGTGCATTAGTCTCTGTTGCAGATAAAGCGGGCGTAGGTACTGAACAACCTGCGAATAAAACGAATCTTTAATTAGGAAAAGCGAATGAAATTTACCGATATATTTATTCGTCGTCCTGTTTTGGCGGTTTCGATTAGCTTGTTAATCATTATTTTAGGATTACAAGCGATCTCGAAATTGGCTGTGCGCGAATATCCGAAAATGACCACGACGGTGATTACGGTGACCACTGCATATCCAGGGGCGGATGCGAACTTAATTCAAGCGTTTGTTACTTCCAAAATTGAAGAGGCGGTAGCGCAAGCAGATAATGTGGACTATATGTCTTCAAGCTCTAGCCCAAGTACGTCAACTGTCACCGTAAAAATGAAATTAAATACGGATCCGAATGCGGCCTTGGCAGATGTTTTAGCTAAAGTTAACTCAGTTCGTTCTGAATTACCAAGTGGTATTGAAGATCCAACGATTTCTTCATCAACCGGTGGTTCGGGGATTATGTATATTAGTTTCCGTTCTGACAAGCTTGATGCAAGCCAAGTGACTGACTATATTCAACGCGTAGTCAAACCTCAGTTCTTTACTGTAGAAGGGGTGGCGAGTGTGCAGATCTTTGGTGCATCTGAGTACGCACTTCGTATTTGGTTAGATCCAGAAAAAATGGCGGCTCAAAACCTTTCTGCCACACAAGTGATGTCCGCATTATCAGCGAATAACATTCAAACAGCAGCAGGTAATGATAATGGCTATTTTGTAACCTATAAAAACAAAGTAGAAACCACGACAAAATCGGTTGAAGAATTAGGTAACTTAATTGTGACGTCTAACGGTGATAAGTTAGTACGTTTACGCGATATCGCTGATATTGAATTAAATAAATCAAGTGATAGCTCACGTGCGGTAGCGAATGGCGCAGATTCCGTTGTATTAGCGATTAATCCAACTTCGTCAGCAAACCCATTAACGGTAGTTGCGAAAGTGCGTCCGCTATATGACAGTATTAAAAATAATCTGCCGGATGCTATTGAATCTGACATCTTATATGACCGTACAATTGCGATTAATAACTCCATTAATGAAGTAATCAAAACGATTGTTGAGGCAACGCTGATCGTGTTGGTGGTGATTACCATGTTTATTGGTTCATTCCGTGCGATGTTAATCCCGGTTATCACCATTCCGATTTCATTAATTGGGGTAATCATGTTGCTTCAATCATTTGATTTCTCTATTAACTTGATGACTTTGCTGGCATTGGTTCTAGCCATTGGTTTGGTGGTGGATGATGCGATTGTGGTATTGGAAAACGTAGACCGCCACATTAAGTTAGGTGAAACACCATTCCGTGCGGCGATTATTGGTACGCGTGAAATTGCCGTTCCGGTTATTTCCATGACTATAGCCTTGATTGCGGTATATTCTCCAATGGCGTTAATGGGCGGTATTACGGGTACGTTGTTTAAAGAGTTTGCTTTAACCCTTGCTGGAGCAGTATTTATTTCCGGTATCGTAGCATTAACGCTTTCACCAATGATGACCAGTAAATTGCTAAAATCCAATGAGGCTCCAAGTAAATTGGAACAACGAGTAGAGCATACCCTTAGTAAAGTGAATGCAGCTTATGCGTATGTACTTGATTTGGTGATGGTAAACCGTAAATGTATGTTGATGTTTGCGGCGATTATCTTTGCAACCTTACCCGTGTTGTTTAAATCGCTTTCGAGTGAATTAACACCAGCAGAAGATAAAGGGGCATTTTTAGCGATTGGTTCAGCACCGTCTAACGTAAACGTGGATTATGTGCAAAATGCGATGGCACCTTATCAAGAGATTTTAAAAAATACGCCAGAAGTGCAGTTTGCTATGACAATTTCAGGCGCACCAACTTCTAACCAATCTTTAAACGTCATTACGTTAAAAGACTGGAAAGAACGTTCAAAAAGCCAAACTGAGATCTTAAATGAATTAAATGCGAAAGCGAAATCAATTCCTGAGGTATCTGTACAAGGCTTCTCGTTCCCAGAAATTGATACAGGGGAGCAAGGACCTCCGATTGGTTTTGTGATCAGCACATCACAAGATTACGGCGATTTAGCAAATGTAGCCGGTAAATTCTTAGAGGATATGCAAAAATCCAGTAAGTTCGTTTATACCAATCTCGATCTTAAATTTGATACCGCTCAAATGCGCATTAAGATTGATCGTGAAAAAGCAGGGACTTACGGCATTACGATGCAACAAATCAGCCGTACGTTAGGGAGCTTCTTATCTGCCGCAACCATTGAGCGTGTGGATATTGACGGCCGTGCTTATAAAATTATTTCCCAAGTAAAACGTGACAATCGTTTATCTCCGGAAAGTTTTAATAAGTATTACATCACCGCAGCAAATGGTACCTCTGTTCCATTAAGCAGCTTGGTGACGGCTACATTGGAACCACAACCAAGTACATTGCCTCGTTTCAGCCAGTTAAACTCTGCGGTGATTAGTGCTGTACCGATGCCAGGTACTTCAATTGGTGATGCGATCCAATGGTTACAGGACAATGCGAAAAATACTTTACCACAGGGTTATAACTATGACTTTAAAAGTGAAGCGCGTCAGTTAGTACAAGAAGGTAATGCGCTTGCTGTAACGTTCTTACTTGCGGTAGTGATTATTTTCTTAGTCTTGGCAATTC
>CAUUXN010000041.1:0-14848 GCA_963548985.1 uncultured Haemophilus sp.
CATCACTCACGCCAGCAAATTTAAAGTCATAATTAGCAATCTGCACTGTATCACCCACAGCCATTCGCACATCACGTTCTACACTGAAGTTTTGGCTAAAGGCAATTCCCCAAACGGTCATCGCTACACCAAGGTGAGCTAAAATCATCCCCCAATGGGAACGAGAAAGTTTAGTAATACCTTTAAAGAAAGATTCGCGGTGTGTTGCACGTTGTTTCATTTCATAGAGACTCAGTAACACAATAATGACGGACATCATGGTACCAAGCACAGCACTGACGGTGAGTTTATTTTGTAGGAAATACGGTAAAGCAAAACCTGCAATCGCCATCACAATGGCACTCACAACAACCGGTGTACGAATTTCAGAGAACTGATCGCGACGCCATTTTACTAACGGTCCAATACCCAGTAATAAGGCAAACGGAGTCATAATAATCAAGAACATTTGATCAAAGAATGGCGCACCGATCGAAATAGATCCCAAACCTAATTGTTTATGAACTAACGGCAATAACGTTCCTAAGAACACCACACAAAGTGCGGTCATTAATAGGATGTTATTTAATAATAATAACGTTTCACGAGAATAGCGCTCTGCATTATCACGCGAACGAATTTGGTTGCCTTTATAAGCATACAAGGTTAACGAGCCACCTATCACTACAACCAAATAAGCAAGAATATACAAACCACGTGTTGGATCTGAAGCAAAGGCGTGTACTGACACTAAGATACCGGAACGAACTAAGAATGTACCCAGTAAGCAAAGGGAGAACGCCAAAATCGCTAAAAGCACAGTCCAAGCTTTAAAAGAGCCACGTTTTTCAGTCACCGCTAAAGAGTGGATTAATGCGGTTCCCGCAAGCCAAGGCATTAAAGAAGAGTTTTCTACTGGGTCCCAGAACCACCAGCCGCCCCAGCCTAACTCATAATATGCCCACCAAGAACCAAGCACGATCCCGAGTGTTAAAAAGACCCAAGCTGCGATCGTCCAAGGACGTGACCATCTAGCCCAAGCTGAGTCTAATTTACCCGTCATTAATGAGGCGATCGCAAAGGCAAAGGCAACAGAAAAACCAACATATCCCATATAAAGTAATGGTGGGTGGAAAATTAAGCCCACATCTTGCAACATTGGGTTGAGTTCTCTGCCATCTACTGGGAAATCAGGGAATGTACGGGTAAATGGATTCGAGGTAAATAATACGAAGAGTAAAAAGCCGATGCTAATAATCCCCATAATACCTAATACACGAGCTACGGCTTCTTGTGGCAAGTGTTTGCTAAATAAGGCTACTGCTGCACCCCAAAGTGTTAATAACCAAATCCAAAGTAATAATGAACCTTCATGTGAACCCCAAACTGCAGATAAACGATAATAAATCGGCAAGCTGCTGTTAGAGTTATTTACCACATATTGCACACTGAAATCATTAACAGCAAACAGATAGAATAATGCAGCAAACGCAATAGTTAAAGTAAAAAATAAACCATAAGTCATTGGACGAGCCAATGACATAAGTTGAGGATGACCTTTTTCAGCTCCCCATAATGGGAGAATGGCTAAAAAGAATGAAACGGCAAGGCTTAAAGCAAGCGCATAATTTCCTAATTCAGCAATCATTAGCGACCTTCTTGCGATTTTTGCTGGGTTTCTTTATAACGACGATCGGCTTCACTCTCACCTTTTAGTTCTGCCCCCATTGGTTTATGCATTTTCTGCATCTTCTCACCTAATTCTGGCGGCACATAATTTTCATCATGTTTAGCAAGCACTTCTGTTGCTTCTAATAAGGTTGGTTCTTTTAACACACCTTGCGCAACAATACCCTGTCCCTCACGGAAAAGATCCGGCAGAATACCTTCGTATTCAACTGTAATTGATGGACCAATATCATTCACATCAAAGCGAACTTTGAGACTTTTCGGGTCTCGACTAACAGAGCCTTCAACCACCATACCACCAACACGAATACGTTGCCCAACTTCAGGTTTTTGATCAGGATTTCCGTCTTTCCCTTCTACAACTTCCGAAGGGGTATAAAATAAATCAATATTTTGGCGAAGCGCATAAAGCACCAAACCTGTTGCAATCGAAATACCTAAAATCACAAAGATGATGATCGAAAGTCTTGATTTACGTCTTGGATTCATAGCGTATTTCCTTTATTTGCTTGGTTTAAACGGGCTTCACGTTGTTGCTCGCGTAACACTTCTTTTAATACTGTCTTACGCCCCTTGACGCTTTGTATCGCCAAAATGATCATTGCCACAAGGCTAATGCCATAGGAAAGCCACACATAAAAACCATAGCCTCCCATATTGATAAAATCACTCCAACTTTGGAAAAACATTTTCCGCTCCCTAAAATAAAAATAAAAAACTATTTCAGCTTACTTGCTAACTCTTTTACCCATGGACGTTTACTGTCTTCTTTTAGCAATTCAACGCGGTAACGCACAAGCGTAAACCAAATGGATAAAAATAAAAATCCAAAAATACATAAAATCAGTGGAATTAACATTGGCGTTGCAATTGAAGGTTTTTCAAACTTCGTGATACTTGCCCCTTGGTGTAAGGTATTCCACCACTCGACTGAGAAGTGAATGATTGGTAAATTCACCACACCAACAATACACAAGATACCCGCTGATTTTGCGCCCACGGCACGATCAGAAAATGCAGAATAAAGCGCTAATACACCGATATATAAGAAGAAAAGAATGAGTTCTGCGGTTAAACGCGCATCCCACACCCACCAGGTTCCCCACATTGGTTTGCCCCAAATTGCACCTGTGACCAGCGCGATAAAGGTAAACATCGCACCAATTGGCGCCATAGCAACCATCGAAAGGTGTGCGGCTTTAATTTGCCAAACTAACGCAATAATCGCTGCAATCGCCATCGAACCATACACGCCCATTGACCAAATCGCCGCTGGCACATGCACATACATAATTCGGAAACTATTGCCTTGTTGATAATCAGCCGGAGCATAAGCTAAGCCCCACACAATACCAACAGCCAATAATAAAACCGCAATCGCACCAAAAAATGGGCTTAATTTACCACATAAATGATATTGGGTTTCATGTTTTGCGTAAGGATGTAACCACTTCCACATAAAAGATCCTTAATTCCAAAAAATAAAAAACAGTTAAAAATCTGACCGAACTTTCACCGCAATAGTGATTAATTATCTAAACTAATTCGTAGTGCAGCGGCAATCGCAAAAGGCGATAAGGTTATCGCGCCAGCCAAAATTGCACCTAAAATAGCAAGCTGTCCACCATAAGGGAGATTTAACGCGGCGGCATCTAAAATTGCTGAGGCAAAAATTAAAACCGGAATGAATAATGGTACCACAAGTAAACTCAGCAATACGCCACCTTTACGTAATCCTACCGTCAATGCCACGCCAATCGCACCAATGCAGCTTAAAATTGGTGTTCCCACTAGCAAGGTGACCACCAACGCCCACCAAATATTCACTTCCAACGAAAGCAATAAAGCCGCAATAGGGGAAAGTAAAATCAACGGCAAACCAGTTAATAGCCAGTGTGCAACAACTTTTGCGAGTGCCGTTAGCGCTAAAGGTTGAGCCGTAAGCATCAATTGTTCTAAAGAACCATCAATAAAATCATCTCGGAATAAGCGCTCAAAAGACAATAACGCAGAAAGCAATGCCGCTACCCAAGCAACCCCTGGTGCAATACGAGAAAGTAACTTAGGATCCGGTCCAATGACTAATGGAAACAGCGTGATCACGATTAAAAAGAACCAAAGTGGGTTCAATATTTCCGCTTGTTTACGGGTCGCAATCTTCAGCTCACGCTTTATAATCTGTAAAAATATCATAAAAATCTAAGAGTTATATTTATAATCAGCAAGATTGATTTTTTTCAATAACGTACTAGGCACTTCTTGGTGGCTCGTTAAAATCACCATCCCACCTTTTTTAGCATGATTTTCAAAAAGTGCGGTCAAAACTTCAACCCCTTTTTTGTCTATTGCTGTAAAAGGTTCATCCAAAATCCAAAGAGGTGCTTCTGAGATCCATAATCTCGCCAAGGCAATGCGCTTTTGCTGACCCGCTGAAAGTTGAGCTGCCGGCAAATCTTCACGTCCAAGTAAACCTACTGTTTCCAACACATCCCATAAAATATCGGTGCCTTGTTGGCTTTGACTAATCTGCTGATAAAATTTTAAATTTTCCCATGCCGTTAATTCAGGTTTCACACCAGAATGGTGGCCGAGATAAAGTAGCTGATGATGGTATTCTTCACGTTGCTTTGTAATCTCGTCTAAATTCCACCACACTTTACCTTCTACAGGTTGTGCAAGACCAGCTAAAATGCGCAATAAACTTGTTTTTCCGATACCATTGTGCCCTTCAATTTGCACGAAATCACCGCTTTGAAATTGCAGTGAAAGATCAGTGAACAACACACGATCGCCACGCTGGCACGCTAATTGTTCTAATTGAAGTTGATGAGCAGGAAACATAGTCTCAGCCTTAAAAATAAAATCTTGTGAAAAATCAGCGGGTATTCTACCACAAGGGGAAATTTTGACGAGATTTTAAGGGCTAAAAGGTATAACTATTTAGAAGTAGATCGGTGTATTTATTGATTTAAAACAAATTAAGCTTTTCTAGTCTATTCATCGGATAATCAAATAATTAAAAGATTTACTGATCTAAATCAAATTTTCTGCTACCATTTAACTACTTTTTGATGTTATTTTATCAAAAACATTACCTTAACTTCATTTAAAAAAGGAACATATTATGTCTTATACTCTACCTGAATTAGGTTACGCTTATGATGCGTTAGAACCACATTTTGATGCACAAACAATGGAAATTCACCACACTAAGCACCACCAAGCTTATGTAAACAATGCAAACGCGGTGTTAGAAACTTTACCCGCTGAATTTTCTGAAATGTGTGCAGGTCAATTAATCAGCCAATTAGATAAAATCCCAGCTGAAAAACGTACTGCATTACGTAACAACGCAGGCGGTCACGCAAACCACAGCTTATTCTGGAAATCATTGAAAAAAGGCACCACTTTACAAGGTGATTTAAAAGCAGCTATCGAACGTGATTTCGGTTCTGTAGAAAACTTCAAAGCTGAATTTGAAAAAGCTGCAGCGACTCGTTTCGGTTCTGGTTGGGCATGGTTAGTGATTAACCAAGGTAAATTATCTGTTGTTTCTACAGCAAATCAAGATTCTCCATTAATGGGTAAAGAAATCGCAGGTTGTGAAGGTTTCCCACTTTTAGGTTTAGATGTTTGGGAACACGCTTACTACTTGAAATTCCAAAACCGTCGTCCAGACTACATCAAAGAATTCTGGAACGTAGTTAACTGGGATTTCGTGGCAGAGCGTTTAGCTAAAAAATTAGCAAACTGCGGATGTTCAGCTAAATAATAGCTTCTCAAAATATATAAAAAATCGCCTATTTTTAGGCGATTTTTTTATTGGTTAAATCCAACGTCTAACTTTTTTCTTGTAAGCCAAATAAGATTCACCAAACTTCTTCTCTAGCCAGTATTCTTCAGGTTTAATTTGCCATTGTGTGATGAAGTAAATAAACAGAAAAACACCGAGAAAACTGACCGCACTTTGCAAATAAACCGCCCATGCCACTAACAAACCCGCTAAGCTTAAATACATTGGGTTACGACTAAAGCGATAAATACCATTTGCCACAAACACATCACTTTTTTCTAAGTGAATTGGATTGATATTTGCTTTACTTTTATAGAATTGCCAAAGGCTGAAAAAAGCGATGGCAGAAGAAAGCGATATAATCAAATAAACTGCTAATACATTAATTTCTAGCGGATAAGGATTAGGCAAATATGCCATGATAAGTGCAAAGCCAATAAAAATGACGGGTGGCGGCAAAATAGGTTTCTGAATCATAAGATCAAAAATCCAATAAAAAAGCCCGAGTAATTCGGGCTAAATTAGAATATTACAGATTATTTAATTTCATCTGCGCCATTTGTTTTTCTAACGGGTTACCGCTTTTTTGTGCATTCTCAAAGCTTGCTTTAGCACCATTCACATCGCCTTTTGCGACTTGAATATCACCCGCTAAAAGATCTTTACGCGCACTAAAGCCTTGGCTTTTCACTTGATTTAGACTTGCTAATGCGGCATCAAATTGACCTTGTTGGAATTGCACGGCAGACAAACGAAGCGCTGCAAGAGAAGTTAAGATATCATCTTGTGATTGAGCAATTGCTTGTTTCAAGCTATTTTCAGCAGAGGCGTAATCTTGTTTTGCAACAAAACCTTTTGCTTCATCTAATAAGCTAAATACCGCATAGCTGGTTTTATCATGCGCTTTCACAAATTCAGCCACTTTAGCTTGTTGTGCTGCGGCATCTTTGTTTGTGGTATAAACTAAGGCATCATATTCAGCAGACGCTTGCATGATTTGATTGGCTTGATAAGACTGCCAATAACGCCAGCCCAACATCCCGCCTACACCAAGAATAAAAGCGGCAATAATGGTTTTGCCATTGTCTTTCCACCATTCTTTTAACTGGTTCAGTTCTTGTTCTTCTTCAATGGTATATGCCATTTTCCTATCCTTCTAAAATTAAAATTGGGCTTTCACGTGTTCAATCAAATTGTCCACATCAAAGGTTTGCTGCTCTGCTGCGCCAAGTAAGTGTTTTACCACAACTTGATTATTTTGTACTTCACTTTCGCCAAGCACAAGAGCCAGAGTCGCACCAGACTTATCTGCGCGTTTAAATTGTTTTTTAAAGTTACCGCCGCTGCAATGCAACATTGTGCTTAAGTGCGGTAATTCTGAGCGAAGTTTTTCCGCTAGTTGGAATGCGGCTAATGTTGTACCTTCACCTTGATAAACAACGTAAATATCTACTGCACTTTTTACCGGAATCGATTTATTCACTTCTTGAACGAGTAGCACTAAACGCTCTAAGCCCATTGCGAAACCGACACCACTTGTTGCGTGGCCACCAAGTTGTTCAACTAAGCCGTCATAGCGTCCACCACCACATACAGTACCTTGCGCACCTAATGCTGATGTCACCCATTCAAATACGGTTTTATTATAATAGTCTAAACCACGTACCAATTTTGGATTAATTTCATATTGAATACCAACCGCATCTAATAGACCGCATAACTGCGCAAAATGCTCGCGACTTTCATCATCTAAATAATCCAATAATTTTGGCGCGCCGTCCAATACGTCTTGTAATGCTTGATTTTTAGTATCCAAAATACGTAATGGATTTTTTACAAGACGTTCTTTCTCTTCTTCGCTCATTAAATCTTGGTGATTTTCTAAGAAGGCCACTAATGCAGAACGATAGTTTGCACGTGCTTCTAATGAACCAATCGAATTTAATTGAAGAGAAACATGTTGATCAATACCTAATGCTTTCCATAAACGTGCCGTTAAAATAATTAACTCCGCATCAATTTCAGGGGTTGCGATACCAAATACTTCGACACCCGCTTGATGGAATTGACGGTAACGACCTTTTTGTGGACGTTCATGACGGAACATCGGTCCCATATACCATAAACGTTGTTCATTGTTGTAAATCCAACCGTGTTCAATCGCAGCACGCACGCATCCTGCCGTACCTTCTGGACGAAGTGTTAATTGTTCATCATTATCCCAGAATGTGTACATTTCTTTTGAGACGACATCTGTGACTTCACCGATTGCACGAGCAAATAAT
The DNA here is from genome assembly GCA_963548985.1 of uncultured Haemophilus sp. Classification (GTDB taxonomy): domain Bacteria; phylum Pseudomonadota; class Gammaproteobacteria; order Enterobacterales; family Pasteurellaceae; genus Haemophilus_D. The sequence goes on from CAUUXN010000041.1 coordinate 7,747, forward strand.
GGTGTGCTTTCCACGATTGGCATACGCACTTCTGAATAGCCGTAGCTACTTAAAATTTGGCGAATCTGCCCTTCAATCCATTGCCAAAGTGGAGATTCAGTTGGGGAACAGTCATTCATTCCACGAATTGCTTGAATATTTTTTGCCACGAGTTTTCCTTAAATAATTCGATTTTTTGGATCTTGTTGTGCAACTTTGGCACGAATTTTTGCTTCTAATTGGTCAATAATCGCGTCGTTGTCAAAACGTTCTTTTTGACGCTCGCCATCTAAATAATAACCACTTTTCTTATTACCACCGGTCACGCCAAGATCAGACACTAATGCTTCACCCGGGCCATTTACCACACAACCAATAATAGACACATCCATTGGGGTAATAATATCTTCTAAACGTTGTTCCAGTGCATTCACCGTGCCGATCACATCAAACTCTTGACGAGAGCAAGTTGGACAAGCAATAAAGTTAATCCCACGAGAACGAATACGTAACGATTTCAAAATATCAAAACCAACTTTGATTTCTTCTACAGGATCGGCGGCTAAAGAGACTCGCAAAGTATCACCAATGCCTTCTGCTAACAACATCCCTAAACCAATTGCTGACTTCACAGAGCCCGCTCGCGCGCCACCGGCTTCCGTAATGCCTAAATGCAACGGCTGTTTAATGGCTTTTGCCAATAAACGGTAAGATTCCACCGCAAGGAAGACATCTGATGCTTTTACGCTCACTTTAAATTGATCGAAGTTTAAACGATCCAAGATCTCAACGTGGCGTAACGCTGATTCTAATAAGGCTTCTGGTGTTGGTTCACCATATTTCTCTTGAATATCTTTTTCTAATGAGCCAGCATTGACACCGATGCGAATCGGGATATTTTTATCACGCGCGCAATCCACCACTGCTCGAATACGATCTTCACGACCGATATTGCCTGGATTAATACGTAAGCAATCCACCCCATATTCAGCCACTTTTAACGCAATGCGATAGTCAAAATGAATATCCGCCACTAATGGCACATTCACTTGCTGTTTAATGATTTTAAAGGCTTCGGCGGCATCCATGGTAGGTACAGAAACACGCACAATATCTGCACCGACACGCTCCAAAGATTTAATCTGTGCAACGGTCGCTTCAACATCAGTTGTGCGAGTATTTGTCATGGATTGTACAGCAATCGGTGCATCACCACCGATTGGTACATTGCCCACATAAATTTTTGTCGATTCACGACGTTTGATAGTAGGTTTTACTGCAGACATTCTTTTGTAAATTATTCGTTAAGGTTTTGGTAATTTAAATTTAGCCACACGGCCATCAACGGTAAGCGGATACGCCTCGCCTTTATAAGTAATACGAACGTTACCCGGCGCACCAATAATCAATGCATAGTCATTACCATTAAAGGTTAAGACTTCGCCTTGTTTATATTCTTTTTGCGCTAAAACTTTACGATTTTGGTCTTTCACACTAATCCAGCTTGAATTTTTGGTAATCTCAATAACAAGATCGCCTTTTGCTGTGGTTGGCGCTTCAGAAATGGCTGGATTTTCAACCGCACTTTGAGCATCTGGTACGGTTGGCTCTGTTGTAGGTTCTGTGTTAGGTAAGGTTTGTTCCACAACAGGGGCTTGAACTTGTTCAACGGTAGGGGCCGAAGTTGCGCCAGTTGAAACTTCTGCGTTTACTGGTTGAACTTGATTCTCTTGAGTATTTGAAACAACAGGTTCAGCAGCATTATTTTTTGCTTCCGTTACAGGTGCTGTTTCATTATTTGACGTTAAAGGCTGGTTATTCACCGCGACTGGGATGTCATTCGAATGAGTAACCGGTACCTCTGCTGTTTTTTCTTTTTCAACGTAGGTTTGCACTAAATTATCACGTTCTTCGTTTGATTTTTGATAATTCTGCCACCACCATAAGCCTGTCATCCCAACAGCTGCGAGTAAAATAATGGTTGTAAGTGTGCCGACCCAGCGACTATGAGAAGAGTATTGGTTTACTGAACGCGTCGCGCGTGCATTTTTACTTAAATCGTTTTTGTATGCTTCACCAAAGGTTAAATGCGCCCATTCGCTCTCAGGAATACGTAAAAATTTTGTATAACTACGCACATATCCTTTCATAAAAGTTGATGGCACATTTTTTTGGACAAATTCATTATTTTCTAATTTTTCCAAAATGCTTGGGCGCAAAGAAATTGCCTTTGCCGCATCTTCCAGAGAAAGATTTAACGCTTCGCGAGCTTGACGAAGTTTATCCCCAAAGGAGATGTCTGTTTTTTCGGTTTGTTCAAGGATTGTATTCATAGGTATAAAAAAAGAAATAGCAATAAAAAACTAAATGCTAAATTTTAAAGTCGAAAGGGGCTTTTGGCAATGATTATTTGAGTGAACGGAGCTTTTCCGCTCTAGAAGGATCAACTTGACGCAATTTATCCAATGCCTGTTGATAAACATCGGTTTGTTTTCCAGCAAAAGCACAAAGCGCTATGTTTTCGTAAGTATCCGCTTGATGGTAATAATTCGGCGCAGCGAGTGCCGCATTAAATTGTGAATAAGCTTGTTCAAACTCACCTTGTCCACATAAAAATGCACCGAAGTTGTTATACACATCGCCTTGCTTATCATCTAACTTGATCGCCTGTAAATAAGCTTGCTTCGCTTTTTCCGTATCGCCTTGTAATTGATAAAAATGCGCAAGTGCTGAGTGCACAAGATAATATCGCTCATCATGTTCAAGGGCTTTATCTAAATTAAGTTTTGCTTGAACAAAATCATTTTGTTGAAGATAGCCTAATGCCAGTTCAACGCGAGCTTTTGCGGCTTGTTGTTTATTAAAGTCAACGGAAGACTGAGAGACACAAGCCGAAAAAACAAAAGGAAAAATGACCGCACTTAGAATGTTAATTGGGATTAATTTCATCTTATCACTCCTCTCTCTTATCACTCTTCTCTAGGACATTTTTCCTTTACAAGTATTGCTATATTTAGCTTAGTTAACCGCTTTTACGTCAATGCCTTCACCAAACTTACGCTTTATTGCTGTACGTTTGGTTCGGTCGATCACATCCCCCGCCAACTGGCCACAAGCGGCATCAATATCATCACCACGAGTTTTGCGTACAATCACCGTAAAGCCATATTCCATTAAGGTTTTTTGGAAGCGATCGACACGGCTATTTGAGCTTTTACCATAAGGCGCTTCTGGGAACGGGTTCCATGGGATCAAGTTAATTTTACATGGCGTATTTTTTAACACTTGAGCTAATTGATGCGCATGCTCTGTGCCATCATTCACGTGATCTAATAACACATACTCAATAGTCACTTTACCATGGTTAGCATTCGATACTTCTAAGTATCTGTGTACTGAATCCATCAGCATTTTGATATTGTATTTTTTATTGATTGGCATAATTTCATCACGCAATTCATCATTAGGTGCGTGAAGTGAAATCGCTAATGCCACATCAATCTTATCGCGCAACATATCGAGTGCAGGCACAACACCTGATGTGGATAACGTCACACGTCGTTTAGATAATCCGTAAGCAAAATCATCAAGCATAATTTCCATCGCAGGTACAACATTGGCTACATTTAACAATGGTTCACCCATACCCATCATCACCACATTGGTTATCGGACGAACACCTGTGACACCAAAATTACCGATAATTTTTGATGCGCGCCAAACCTGACCGATAATTTCAGACACTGTTAAATTACGGTTAAAGCCTTGCTGTGCTGTTGAACAGAAGGTACAAGCTAAGGCACAGCCTACTTGAGAAGAAACACAAAGTGTCGCACGATCTGCTTCAGGAATATAGACCGTTTCAACTTGCTGTTCACCTACCTGCATCGCCCATTTAATGGTGCCATCTGCAGAGCGTTGTTCAACCGCCACTTCTGGCGCTTTAATTTCCGCGACCGCTTTTAATTTTTCTCGTAATTTTTTATTAATATTGGTCATATTGTCGAAGTTATCTTCGCCAAAATGATAAATCCATTTCACTAATTGATCCGCACGAAATGGTTTCTCGCCTAATTCAGCAAAAAACTCACGCATCTGCTGACGCGTTAAATCCATTAAGTTAATCTTTTTTGTATTCGTTTCGGATGAAAGGGGTTGTTCTAACATAAAGCCTCGTTATTACACATTACGGCGATGATGTTACTCAGAATTGAGCAACAAAAAATTCGCATATTAAAAATGAGCCGAGATTTTACAGATTTACCGACGGATAAGCTAGCAGATTTGAAAAACAAAGAAAATTTTGACCGCACTTCTTTGCGATCGCTATCGCAAAAATCAAAAAACAAAAGAAAAAAGTGCGGTTAAAAAACTTTAAATTTTTTCTCTTTCACACATCCCAAACCCTTACAAAAACTGATAGAATACAAGCTTTGTTTTATTCTCTAAGTTGTCAATATTAAAAGATATGTTAAAAAAAGTGCTTTCTGTATTGTGTTTAGTGCCAGCAATGGCAACGGCACAATCTTATGTCGTGTATGATTTCACCCATGATCGCGTGCTCGAAAGTAGTTCACCGAATCATGTTCAACCTATCGCATCCGTCACCAAGTTAATGACTGCAAATGTGTTTCTTGAAAATAATCGAAACGCAAATTGTACTGCATCGATTACTGACGACGATTACGATTACATTAAAGGCACACATACAAAATTACCAAAATACACGCCGATTTCTTGTAATGAATTATTAAAAGCGATGCTTGTCCATTCTGACAACTATGCTGCTCATGCCCTTTCTCGCTCTGCGGGCATGAGTCGTTTGCAATTTATCCAAAAAATGAATGAGAAAGCGAGAGAATTAGGTATGCGCTCTACCCGCTTTTCAGATAGTTCTGGTTTATCCGACAGCAACATTTCAAGTGTGATGGATCTCGTAAAACTGGCTAAATACTCTCTTAACAAAGCACAAATCAAAAACCTCTCGAATATGCCAAGTGCTTTCATTCAAGCTGGCGGACGTAGCGTTTTTGTTAAAAACACCAATAAATTAGTGCGTGAAGAAGTGTTTGATGCGGCAATTAATAAAACGGGTTATATTCGCGAATCTGGCTATAATTTAGTCTTTGTGAATAAAAATCCATGTAATCGCGCGACCATTGGGGTGATCAGTTTAAATAACCATTCATCTGCGTTTCGTACTAACTTTACTAAAGGAAAATTGGAACAATACGGTTGTATCGCAGGGCGTAGCATGCACAACTTTACCGTTGATGAAGCCCAATATGAAGAAGGCTATGATGAAGCGGGTATGGATCGCCTAATCCAACAAGTTGGTGGTTAATCATTTCAAAAAGAGCGGTCAATTTTGCACAAAATTTTCCGCTTTTTAATTTTAATTATCTATCGATTTGATAATTATTTTCATTTAAAAGCCTTATAAAAAATGATATCATTCTGCAGAATGCTAATTAATCATTATTTTTAAGGAGATCTCATGAAGCATTTATTTAAAAGCCTATCTGTTATCGCTCTAGGTTTAGCAGCTTTACAAGCCGAAGCGAAATTTAAAGTGGTGACCACATTTACTGTGATTCAGGATATCGCACAAAATGTTGCGGGCGATGCCGCGACGGTGGAATCTATCACCAAACCTGGTGCAGAAATTCACGAGTATGAACCGACCCCTAAAGATATTGTAAAAGCTCAATCTGCTGATTTAATTTTATGGAACGGATTAAATTTAGAGCGTTGGTTTGAGCGTTTCTTCCAAAATATCAAAGATAAACCAGCCGTTGTGGTAACCGAAGGCATCACGCCACTTTCTATTTATGAAGGTCCTTATAAAGATGCCCCTAACCCACACGCTTGGATGTCGCCATCTAATGCGTTGATTTATGTCGAAAATATCAAAAATGCATTAGTTAAATACGATCCGCAAAATGCTGATACTTATCAAAAAAATGCAGCGGCGTATGCAGAAAAAATCAAACAGCTCGATAAACCTTTACGTGAAAAACTCTCACTGATTCCTGCCGACCAACGTTGGTTAGTGACCAGTGAAGGTGCCTTTAGTTATTTAGCGAAAGATTACGATCTCAAAGAAGGCTATTTATGGCCAATTAACGCTGAACAACAAGGTACGCCTCAACAAGTGCGTAAACTTATTGATTTAGTGAAAAAAAATCACATTCCAGTGGTATTTAGTGAAAGTACCGTGTCAGCCAAACCTGCTCAACAGGTAGCGAAAGAAAGCGGTGCTAAGTACGGCGGCGTGCTTTATGTCGATTCCCTTTCTGCCGCTGACGGTCCTGTACCAACTTATATTGACTTACTGAATGTCACTGTATCCACCATAGTCAAAGGATTTGAAAAATAATGACCGCACTTTCCGCTTCGATTTCCGTTAATGATGTAACTGTGCGTTACAACAACGGGCACACTGCAATTTATGATGTTGCCTTTGCATTACAAGGAGGAACCATCTGTGCTCTTGTCGGCGTAAATGGGAGCGGAAAATCAACGCTATTCAAAAGCATCATGGGCTTAATCAAGCCACAGCAAGGCAATATTGCGCTTTGTGGTTTGCCAATTAATCGAGCATTGAAACAAAATTTGGTTGCCTATGTGCCGCAAGCGGAAGAAGTCGATTGGCAATTTCCAGTCTCCGTTTATGATGTTGTCATGATGGGACGCTACGGCTACATGAATTTCCTACGCATTCCAAAAGCTGAAGACAAACAAAAAGTGCTCGAAGCGATGCAACGAGTAAACATCGAGCATTTAGCTGAACGGCAAATCGGCGAGCTTTCTGGTGGGCAAAAAAAACGCGTATTTTTGGCTCGTGCATTAGCACAACAAAGTAAAATTATCTTGCTTGATGAACCTTTTACAGGTGTGGATGTTAAAACCGAAAATGCCATTGTGGAACTCCTTCGCCAATTACGTGCTGAAGGCCATTTAATTTTAGTTTCTACCCACAACTTGGGTTCTGTACCAGACTTCTGTGATCAAGTGGTGATGATTAACCGTACTGTGATTGCTGCCGGTAAAACGGAAGATACATTCAATCAGCATAATTTGGAAAAAGTCTTTGGTGGTGTATTACGACACATCAAATTAT
>CAUUXN010000042.1:0-14341 GCA_963548985.1 uncultured Haemophilus sp.
GATGAACCAACCAATGGACTGGATGTAAAAAATATTGCCAAACTGACCGCACTTTTACGCGAATTACAGTTGCCAATGCTTATTGCCTCGCATGATTTACGCTTTAGTGAAACACTTGCGGATTCCTGTTTGTCTTTAGCCACAGATAATGATGGCTAAATGCATTCATAATGCGTAAGAAAATAATTCAATAAAAAACGGGCGAACCATTAAGTTCGCCCGTAATCTATTTATAACGCTAATCAAGCCACAAGTGCGGTTTCTTTTAAACGATTTTTTAATTTCGCGTATTCAGTTACCACATAGCGTTCAGCCCAGGCTTGGTCTTCGATTTTATCAATACGAACCGCACTGTATTTGTATTCCGGTGTTCTAGAACCCGGGTTCAAATGTTCAGCGGTTAATTCGTTACATTTACCGATCCACCATTGATAGGTCATATAACAAGCGCCTTTGTTTGTACGAGTGCTCACATCTGCACGAGAAATAACTCTACCACGAGAAGAAGCAATCCAAACCAAGTCGTTGTTTTTAATACCCAACTCTTTGGCGTCTTGATCGTTCATTTGTACGAATCCCGGTTCATCCGCAAGTGCCGCAAGTGCACGGCAGTTACCGGTCATTGAACGGCAAGAATAGTGACCAACTTCACGTACTGTAGAAAGTATCAATGGGAATTCTTCAGAGAGATCTTCCATTGGTGGTTCCCAGTCGCAAGCAAAGAACTCAGCTTTGCCGTTTGGACGGTCGAAGATTTGGCCTTTATACAAGTATGTTGTACCTTGATCTTCAGGGCCCTCATCAGTACATGGCCATTGGATATAACCCATGCCTTCCATTTTTTCGTAGGTTGCCCCTTTGTAAATTGGGCAAAGTGAACGAAGTTCATCCCAAATTTCTTTGGTATTGTTATAGTGCATTGGGTAGCCCATTGCTGTAGCAAGTTCGCTAATGATTACCCAGTCATCCTTGACATCGCCAGTTGGCTCAACGGCTTTATAGAAACGTTGGAAACCGCGGTCAGCGGCACTATACACACCTTCATGTTCAGCACAAGAAGTCGCAGGTAATAAAATATCTGCTTCTGCGGCTGTTTGAGTCATGAAGATATCTTGAACGATAAGAAGTTCAACTTTCTCGAAGGCTTTTTTAACAGCATTAATATCAGGCTCAGTTTGTAATGTATCTTCACCCATAATATAGAATGCTTTAATTTTATCTTCCATGATCGCTTTAGGTACTTCACTCAACGGCACACCTGGTTTGGTTGGAATAGATGGCACGCCCCAAGCTTTCGCAAATTTTGCATTAATTTCTGGATCAGCAAAACTTTGATAGCCTGGTAATGTGTTGAATAACGCGCCCATATCGCACGCACCCTGTACGTTGTTTTGTCCACGCACTGGGTTTACCCCAACATTTGGTTTACCTAAGTTACCGGTAAGCATTGCCAAGCTTGCTAATGCACGCACGGTTTCTACACCTTGACGGAATTGGCAAACGCCCATACCCCATAAGATAGTAGCGGTTTCCGCTTTTGCATAAGTGCGGGCAATTTCACGCAACATTTCAGGCTCAATACCTGTGATGTGTTGAGTGGATTCCGGTGTATAAGCTTTCACGGTTTCATAGAACGCATCGAAGTTTTCGGTGTGTTCATCAATAAATTTTTGATCTTGTAACCCTTCTTCCAAAATCACATTCATCATCGCATTCAAGAATGCGACGTTAGACCCGTTAGCAAGCGGTGCATAAATATCCGCAATACGGGCTGTTTCGATTTTACGAGGGTCACAAACAATGACTTTCGCCCCTTTTGCTTTGGCGTGGTTAATCCGACGCGCCACAATAGGGTGTGAAGTGGAGGCATTATAGCCAAAAATAAATACGCATTTGGTATCTTCAATCTCAACAATTGAGTTGGACATTGCGCCGTTACCGACCGATTTGAGCAGACCTGTTACAGAAGGGCCGTGTCACACGCGCGCACAACAGTCAATGTTGTTATTTCCTAATACCGCACGGGCGAATTTTTGCATCACGAAGTTCACTTCGTTACCTGGTCCACGGGAAGAACCCGTTACCATAATTGATTCGTTACCGTACTTTTCTTTGATTTCACTAAGACGTTTTGCTGTGTAAGAAATCGCTTCTTCCCAGCTCACTGGTGTGAATGGTTCGCCACGTTTGTAGCGGATCATCGGTTGAGTTAGGCGAGGAGTCAGGATTTTTGTGTCATGCACAAAATCCCAGCCATAATATCCTTTTAGGCATAACTCCCCTTCGTTTGTTTTTCCGTTTGCACCTTCAGCACCCACAATTTTGTTGTTTTCCACCAAAAGATGGATTTTACAACCTGAGGCACAATACGGACATACGGTAATTACTTTTTTAATAGCCATAGTAACGTCCTTATTTTAGATACAACACGAGGTTAGAGATAGAATTAGAATAATTAATTCTGGGTATATATTACACCCAAAATCAGTTCATAGTCTTACAAAAAACATGGATTTATTGATATAAAACAGGTTTTCGTAATATTTTTAAAATATGTTTAGAAAATCCCCCTCACTTTTTCTACAAAACAGGAATCTCTTCAAGCGATCTTCCCTCTTTTAAAAAATCATACATAAATTGCACAGACTCTTTTACGCCGTCTGTCATCGGAAAGCCAAAAGAAACAAGATCCGGTTGAAGACCAACGAAGACAATTTGCTTAATATCTTGTTCCAGTTGCTCGATAAGGTAATTGAGCGGCATATTATGCGTGCTCATAAAAAACATTTCCGCAATGCTCTCTTTTTCAATGATTCGGATTTTACCCGGTGCTAATTCCATATCAGCCGCATCAAAAATCAAAAGCAGATCGGGTTTCATATCTCGCACAATATGCGCAACATTTTCGGGGGCTGAGCCGCCGTCAAGTGCGGTCCAATTTGGCAATGGATTTTCACTTAATAACTGATAGAGATAAGGACCCGCACCGTCATCCCCCATCATACTGTTGCCAACGGTTAAGATCACATTATTCGTCACGACGTTTCACCATAATATACATCACAGGTTCACGCTGAATTGATGCTAACGTATCCATGAGGATTTCGACCCACTCTTGATGTTCTGGGGTGAAATTGGCTTTGTTTTCATCCATCGCTTTCGCCAATAAATTGACATGGCTAGAATCAATCACTATTTCACCGAATCGCATTAAGCCGGAAAATTTACGTTTAGCATCCCCTTCTGGAAAGCTATCTACAAAACGTTGATAAGCATCGTAGTCACAAACCAGTAATTTTTTAAAACAATCAATTACGCCAACATGGTGACCAATCGCCAAAGAGTAATACATCACCTGTTTTGCTTGCTCTGGCACTTGTTCATCATTTTCGACGAAACGCTCGTTTAATAAATAGAAAAAGACTTTCGTTGTCATAACATTCCCATTTTTATAGGGGCAATCACTTGCCCCATCATTAATTATCCCGAAAACGGCATACTAATCGCATGCAAACGATTGACGATTTCGCTTAAACGCGGATCAGCTTCGCGTTCTAGGTATTCACCTAAACGTACACCAAATGGCACTTTATCATTTTCTGTCATCATTGCCATAAATTGGTTAGCGATGTTGCCGCCTTGACGATAACCGGCAAGACGACGTGCTTCACGTTCAAGACTAATACGCAAATCTAACGGAATGGTTGGGAAACGCAATTTAGCTTCTGCGTTAGGATCAGCTTTTTCTTGTTTACCTTTGAGTTTTTGATCAAGCAAACCAAGTGCTACTGCGAATCCATAAATGGTCGCTGCTGGAGTTGGAGGACAGCCAGGGATGTACACATCAATTGGTACAATTTGATCACTACCGCCCCAAACGCAATAAAGATCGTGGAAAATACCGCCGCCGCAACCGCAAGCACCATAAGAAATACAGATTTTAGGATCGGGCGCAGCTTGGTAAGCACGCATTGCTGGTGTGCGCATCGCACGGGTAACCGCACCGGTGAATAATAAAATGTCTGCATGACGAGGTGAAGCAACCACTTTAATACCAAAACGTTCTGCATCGAATGTTGGCGTAATGGTACTGAAAATTTCGATTTCACACCCATTACAACCGCCGCAGTCCACACGATAAACGTAAGCTGAACGTTGAATATCTTTCAGCAACGTTTGTTTCATTTTGGCAATATTTTCATCAATACTAAACGGTGTTGATATGCCATTGACCGGCATTGGAATTTGTGTGTTCATCGTCTTTCGCCTCCTGCTAAAACGTTAGGTACATCAACCGCACTTTCCTCACGTTGTTCGATTGCTTTTTTGAAATTCAAGCGAACTGGCTCCTTAAAGTCGATCAATTTCATCCGCATATTGGATTCCATATTTGCGGTTTTTTCTAAACTATGTTGACGTTTGCAAACCGGACAGGTATGTAATTCCGCCAATTTTCGTTTCACTAACTCTGGATTATCCAAAGTTTGTTTGAATAAATCGATGGTGTAATTTAGTTCTTTATAAGAAATAAACGGTTTACCACATTCCTGACAGGCGACTGTCGCAAAGGTCGTTTCTTGGAAAAGATCCTGTTTATTCGTCACTGATAATTCAAAATCTTGCGATAATCGAATCGCCTTAGTTGGACAAACCTCCTCGCAACGACCGCAGAAAATACAACGACCAAGGAATAACGACCATGTACGTTCGCCTGTAACGGGATCCGTTCTCATGGTCAACGCATTGGCTGGACAGGCAATGGTACAAGCTGCGCAGACTATACATTGATCAGAATTGAGTTCCGGTTTTCCTCTAAAATCATCATCAACTTCATAAGGTTTGAACGGATATTTGGTGGTAACATCACCGGCTTTAAATACCGTTTTTAGTAATTTAAACATTTTCCGCCTCCCCTATTTCAATGGTGAATTTTTACGTTCGATACCGTAGCGTTCAATCTCTTTATAATCCACGGTTTTCGCTTTGCGTTTACGCACATCCACCACAGTGACACGGTCGGTACAAGAATAGCAAGGGTCAAGACTACCAATAATAAGTGGCGCATCAGACACAGTGTTGCCACGCAACATATAGCGCAAGGTTGGCCAGTTAGCATAAGTGGCAGCACGACAACGCCAACGGAAAAGTTTTTGGTTGTCGCCTAGCATTGACCAGTGAATATCCTCACCACGTGGCGCTTCCGTAATCCCTAAAGCAAAACGTCCTGGCGTATAATTGAAACCTTCTTTTAAGATTTCACCACTCGGCAAATTGTCCACCATGTAATCAATGATATTCATAGACTCAAACACTTCATTAATCCGCACTTTCACACGGGATAATACATCACCATTTGCTTCAGTGAAGAGATTGAAAGGGATATCGCCATAACCGGAGAATGGGTGTACTTTACGCACATCACGCGCAAAGCCAGAACCACGAATCATTGGACCAACCGGACTGAAGTCACGAGCGATATCTTTTGCCAAGACACCAACGCCTACCGTACGTTGTTCCATATTCGGTGTATTTAATAAAATATCGGTTAAGGTTTTGAGTTCTTCACGCATTTCACCGATAAGCTTGATACATTGCTCACGTTGATGTTTCAACATGTCGCGACGCACACCACCGATAAGGTTAATACCATAGGTTTTACGTGCACCAGTTAGCACTTCAGCCAAGGTCATGGATTTCTCACGAACACGGAAGAATTGCATAAAGCCGGTATCAAAGCCGGTAAAGTGGCTAGATAGACCTAAGTTTAATAAGTGACTGTGTAAACGTTCTACTTCTAACAAAATCGCACGGATCCATTCAGCACGTTTTGGAATTTGAATCCCCAAAGCGCTTTCTACGGAATTAGCATAGGCCACACTATGTGTGAAACCACAAATTCCACACACACGGTCAGCAAGGAAGTTAACTTGGTCGTAATCCATACGGGTTTCCGCCAATTTCTCCATACCACGGTGCACATAGAACAAACGATAGTCCGCATCAATGATATCTTCCCCATCCACGAATAAACGGAAATGTCCTGGTTCATCCGAAGTGATATGTAACGGGCCAAGTGGAACAATACGTGCTTCGCCTTTTTCGTTAATAAATTCGTATGTTTCTGTCGCGGTTGTCGGATCGGGACGTAAACGATAGTCCATTGAGTCTTTACGTAATGGATAAAGATCATCCGGCCAATCATCTGGCAACACTAAGCGACGTTGGTCAGGTAAACCAACGGCTTTCAAACCATACATATCGAATAATTCACGTTCGCCCCAAACCGCCGCTTTGACTTTTGGTGTCACAGACGGAAATTCTAAGCTCACAGGATCAACTAAGGCTTTAATGGTGATAAAAGTTTTCACTTCCCCTTCCATGGAAAGCACGTAGTACACTGCATAGTTGCCATGAATTGAACGCTCATCATTCCCGAATACCAAAGGTAACCAACCTTCATGTTGATAATAAAGGTATTCAACAACATCAGGTAACATATTGGTTTTAATGGTAAGTGTAACCTGATTTGGTGTTGACCACTCCTCATCCAAAATGGTATTTGGAAATTTTGCATTGACTGCTTCAATGTAATTTTTGCCAATCATTTTGGCTGGATCGACTGATGTATTTTTAGTTAATTCCATATATTTATCCCTCCTGTCGATCATTGCGCTAAACTTTGCCAAGGTAAAACTAACATTTCACCAAAAGACACTTGTTCAGATCCGAGTACAATTCCGACCGCACTTTTTAATAACTGCAAAATTGGTTCGGCAATATGAATACCCATAATAAACATGAATAACAGTAAAATTGCCATCGCCACGAGTGAAACTTTGTTCACATCCCCCACTTCAACATTATCCGGTTGTTTGCCTAATACAGTTTTTAATACCATTAAAGACAATCCTGCTAACACGATAGTGAGTAAAATTAAACAGAACACCATTAACCAAGTTTTACCTGCGTAAATACCGGCAACAGCAATACTGAATTCACTGACGAACACGTTAAATGGTGGGATACCACCTAGTGCTAATGCACCACCGGCAAATAATACCGCTGTCATGGGTGCCACACGCCATAAACCACGTACTTGGTTCATATCACGGGTTTTATATTTTAATAATATGTTACCTGAAGCACAGAATAACAAGGTTTTCGCTAAACTATGGTTGATAGTATGTAATAAACCCGCAAATACACCGATTGGGCCACCTAAACCAAAGGCAAAGCTAATTAACCCCATGTTTTCAATACTGGAATATGCCAATAAACGTTTGATGTCGAATTGGACGATAATAAACAACGCCGCCACTAATACAGAGAGTAAACCAAATACCAACAATAAGGTTTGCGGGTATGTAGAACCGACTGCTTTAGAAACTAAGATGTAATAACGCAATACCACCAACATGGCACAATTCAATAATACAGCAGATAGAATCGCACTCACTGGACTTGGTGCCTCACTGTGTGCATCAGACAACCAAGTATGCATTGGAAATAGACCGCATTTAGTACCAAACCCAACCAAAATAAAGGCGAAAGCAAGATACATGAGCATTGGATTCAAACCCGCTGCCTGTTGATTGATTTCTGTCCAGAAAATAGCTTGGCTTGGATCTGCTAAAAGATTTGTTCCATTAGAGAACGTTAAAATTGTGCCATACAATCCAAACGCCACCCCAACTGAACAAATAATGATGTATTTCCATGCTGCCTCAAGAGAGGTTTTTTGTTTGTATGTGCCGACCAAAAATGCAGAACTTAATGTGGTTGCTTCAATGGCTGCCCACATCAAAATCACATTATTGGTGATCACAGAAATAATCATGGTGAAGAAAAACAAATGCAAAAAGCCGTAATAATTGCAATATGTTTTCAAATCAAGATGCCCTTCACGATATTCCGTACCAATGTAGCCGATAGAATAAATACCGGCTAATGTTCCGACAATAGCGATGAGACCTAAGAAAATAGCAGATAGACTGTCGATGTAAACCCAGTTATTTAATGCACTGATTTCCCCCTGAGTTAACACGCCATTAATAATTTGTAAGGCAAATGCTAACATCAAAATCAAACCTGTAACATGAAGTGCGGTACAAATTGTCCGTGCTTTTGTCACGCCACAAGCGAAACTGGCAAGTGATATTGCTAAAGGTGCGATTAATAACGCGATTATCCATTGTTCATACATAGCGTTACCCCTTCAAACTCATAAGTTGTTTTGCATCTAATGAATGGAATGTACGATAAATTTTGTTTACCAACACCACCATTATGATGACGGCAAAAATAGCATCTGTGGCAATTCCGATTTCCACTAACTCAGGTGCTTTATTTGCCAATAAGGCTAATGTGAGATGAGAACCGTTTTCCATCAAACAATAACCGAATACTTGTTTTACGATATTGCGTTGGCTAACAATGCATACTAAACCTAATAAGAAGTGACTTAATGACACTGATAATGCTGGTTTAAGATGTGCAACCAACGGTAAATCGATTGGGACAACAACAAAGTAGCACAATGTAACTATCACTGCTGTGATCGGGATCAACCAAGCGACATTTATTCCAGCTGGAGTTTGACTTTCATCAACTTTTTTCATCGCATAGATTAAAATTGCTGGCACCAAAACCACTTTGGTAATAAATGCGCTAATTGACCACATATAAAGTTCGTGGGCTTGCATTTCATTGGCAAGATAGACAAACAGTAACACCAACACCAATGATTGCAAACTATAAAATAACGCAGCTTTTTTGGCGGTTCGAACCATAATTACGCAAAGAGAGGTAATAATGAGTAAACACGCAAGTCCATTTATCATTAACATAGATTCCTCCTTAACCTAACCAGCCAAACCTAGCCAATATGCGGCGATAAAACTGGACACCACGGACATCACCATTAATACAACTAACACAAAACGCATAGAGAATGGTATAGGTTGTGCATTGGCAACTGCTTCTGATGGTTTACCGATGACACATTGTCCGAATTTATACAACAACCACACGAATGTCGCGGTAGATTCAACTAAAGCAAGTACCATTAACCAAGTAATCCAGCCATATTCATTGCCTAATTCAAATCCGGCCGCAAATAATGGATATTTACTGAAGAATCCGTTAAATGGTGGTACCCCAGCAATAGCTAATGCTGCAACACCAAATCCTGCACCGACCACTGGCATTGTACGCATAATACCTCGTAACAATGGCATTGAGCGGGTTCCTGTTGCATAGCTTAATGAACCAGCAACCAAGAAGAATAAGCTTTTCGCGAAAGCATGGTTGAAGATATAGCTAATCGCTGCCACAAAGGCCAATTTAGAGCCTAATGCGGCAAGAGAAATCCCAATGAAAATATAAGAAAGTTGGGTAATGGTTGAATACGCCAATAAACGTTTTAAGTCAGTTTGTGGCAAGTACATTAAGAAGCCATAAATTAAGGTAATCATCGCCATGATGATGCCGACTTCACCCACAATATGTGGAATCTCACCAGCAGACATAACTGAACGAGCGAAAATATATACCCCAACTTTAACCATTGATGCAGCGTGCAAATATGCACTCACCGGTGTTGGTGCTTCCATCGCATTCGGTAACCAAATTTGCATTGGTAATTGCGCTGATTTACCCCACGCAGCAAACATCACACCAAATAGCACAATGGTTTTCGCACTCGGATCTAAATGCTCTAATGCTGTGATGGAGAATGTACCTGATTGGCTGAACAAATAGGCTGCAGCAATATATAACCCGATTGCACCAACATGGGTAATAATCAAGGCTTTCATTGCAGCGGCTTGGGCTTTTGGTGTTTGGTAATAACTGATTAATGCCCAAGAACATCCCCCAGTAATTTCGAAGAACAATAATTGTCCTGCTAAAGTTGAGGAATACACCAAACCTGCCATGGCACCAATAAAGATAAGCAAGAATGCATAAAAACGTGGTAACCCATTATGTGGGTGCTCACGGTTTTTATCGGTTAAGTATCCGCAAGAATATAAGCAGATTAAGAAACCCAAGGCCACAACGGCAAAGGCAATTAATGTACTGACTGCATCAAGAGTAACACCAAAGATCGCAGTTTTATCAAAAGCGACGATGTCATAAGTGACGCTTTGATGACCATCGGCAAACCATTGCCCAGCAACTAACATGGTTCCTAACGTAGCAAGCGCTGCAAATACAGTGGCAATTTGAGCAAAGTGTTTTTTGTTCAAACCGACAATAAACGCTCCTACGAAAGGTAAAATGATTGTAATCAGAGCTAAACGTTCCATATTTGTCCTCCTTACAACCCTGTGAAGTAAAATACAAACGCTAACACAGAAATGCCGAAGCCGACTACGGTTAAACGTCCTGTTAACATAAAGCGGGTACGAGAGAGTGTGTTTTCAAAGACACAAGCCAATACGAACACCACTAATAATTTCACGAAGAATAAAACACCGCCTAAAACGACCGCACTTAAGCTCATCTCTGTTGGGATACCAAACGGAAGCAACACGCTCACAAAGATAGATGCTACAACCATAGATTTTAAGCTTAAGCCGACTTTTAATAAGGCGAGTGCTGGACCAGAATATTCAGTCAATGGACCTTCTTGTAATTCTTGTTCCGCTTCTGCCAAGTCAAATGGAATTTTCCCCATTTCAATAAACACGGCGAAGAATGCTGCGGCGATAGCAATCACTGTCGCAATTGGATATTGCCAAGTATTTTCGGAAAGTGCATTACCGATAACCGCAAAATTGGTTGAACCGGCAATTAAAGCAATCACAAGGAATGCCAACATGAGAATAGGTTCTACCAAAACACCTAATGTGACTTCACGGCTTGCCCCTAAACTTGAGAATGTGCTGTTTGAATCCAAACCCGCAATTGAGAAAAAGAAACGGAACAAGGCGAATAAGTAAATCACGGTGATTAAATCACTGCCAGCGCCAAATGGTGCGATACGAGTAAATAAAGGCAAACTCATGGCAACCACCATCACTGTGCTAATTAGCACATAAGGCATCGCTTTAGAAACCCACCCCGCATTGTCTGGCCAAATGTTTTGACGTTTCATTAATTTTGCAATGTCACGATAATCTTGTAACACGCCTGGACCGCGACGAGATTGAATGCGAGCACGGATCATACGTGAAATACCGGAAAATAACGGTGCAAGGGCAAGTAAAATCAAGGCTTGCACAATGGCAAAAACAAACATTCCGGCAGATGTTGCAATTTCTGAAGGTAACGTAATCATCTTCAACCTCCTACATCAACGCAATGGAAAGTAGTATTGCCACCAAGGCAATCACGAAGTACACACAGTACACACGGAAATCACCTTGTTGCAACCATTGAATTTTAGTTCCTAACCAAGGAATAAAACGAGCGATTGGCATCGTCATTTTTTCTTCCCAGAAAGGTTCAGCTTTTGTTGCACCTTTAATTACCGCTTGGATACCTTTATCACCTAAAGGTGCGGGATCCAACACTTCGCGCAAGGTATAAAGTGATTTGAAAATCGTACGCAACGGACGAGTGAAACTACCTGCAGAGGCCGCCATATCTTGTTCATAAGCATAACCACAAGCCCATGGATTGCCTTTTGCACGATCGGATAAACGTTGATTTTTGGTGAAGGCGTAAAAACTAAATGGCAAGAAGAAGAATGCCAATAGCATGATAGTCACCATCGGTGTTGAAAGCGCGGTATGCGGTTCAGCTTGTGCGACCACCACGCCATTTTGAGCCAACATTAGCGGTTCGCTATGAGCAAGTGCGGTCGAAATTTTCGCAATTATTGGCGTTACAACAGATGCGCCAACACCGAGCAACACACAACATAACGCTAATACCGCCATGGCAATCACCATTGGTTTTGGCACTTCACGTGCATTGGCTGCTTTTTCGCTACGCGGTGCACCACCGAAACTGATACCGTACACTTTCACGAAACAAAGTGCTGCTAACGCACCCGTTAATGCCAACATAATGATGGCAATTGGACCGGCAAGTTTTAATACGAAGTCATCACTTTGGCTTAATGTGAACAAGGATTGATAAGTAAACCATTCACTGACGAAACCATTAAATGGTGGCAATGCAGAAATCGCCATGGTACCAATTAAGAAACAGAACGCAGTGTAAGGCATAAGTTTGCCTAAGCCACCCATTAAGTCCATGTCTTTAGTATGCAAACGATACATTACAGAGCCTGCACCTAAGAATAATAAGCCTTTGAATACAGCATGGTTAAGTAAGTGGTATAACCCACCAAGTAAGCCCACGGTTGCTAATACTGGATGATGTGTCGCGATACCAATCATACCAACGCCTACACCCATCATAATGATGCCGATATTTTCTACCGTGTGATAAGCCAAGAGTTTTTTGATGTCATGTTCTGCCAAGGCATAAAGTACGCCGAGTACGGAAGATACTGCACCGAAACCAAGTACGATAACGCCATACCAAACATTGGTAGAACCGAGAAGATCAACACCTACTTTAATGATCCCGAAAATACCAATTTTTACCATCACTCCAGACATCATCGCTGAGGCATGAGAAGGTGCAGCTGGGTGAGCTTTTGGTAACCAGCTATGTAATGGAATCATCCCTGCTTTGGCACCAAAACCTAAAAATGCCAAAATAAAGGCGGTAAAGGCAAGCGGTGCCGGTAAAGTAGTTTGACGGAATGCGCTAAATTCAAAGCTACCGGCATAGCAGTAGAAAATGAAGAAGGCGATCATAATTAATACCGAACCGGCATGCGCAATAAAGAAATAAAGCAAGCCTGCATTTACGGCATTATCATCTTGTTCGGTAAGGACTAAGAAATAAGATGCCAATGACATCATTTCAAAGAATACAAGGAAGTAGAACGCATTATCGCTGGTGACTAACGCAACCATGGAAGCGATAAATAAATTCATAAAAAAGCCCATAGAACCTGCGCCTTTACCTTTATATTCTTTTACATATGAGAAAGAATAAAGTGCAGTCACAATCACTAATAAAGAAATAACACACACCATAAACGCCGCCAATCCGTCAATACGGATGGAGAACGAGGCAAATTCAAATGGGGTTTTGAAAACATCAACGACTGTGTCGCTGCTGATCAGAACGGGGATGCAGGCAACAATACCTAACACTCCAGCAAGTACACCGGTCACGCCGGATATATTGATTGAAAGTTGTTCGTTTCGTCTCACTGCGAGCGAAATAAACGCACCTACGACATAAATCAACAGGGTCGTGATGAGTAAATTGATTGGTAAACTCATAATATCACTCCATTGATTACAAGTTAAACACACTAATTATCTTGGGATAGCAGGCGAAGAAACCATGGCCATTTCACGTTTTCTTTCGTTAGCCTGCTTGATACTCTCATCACTAATAATAAATAACGTTTTGGTCGGGCAGGTTTGCACACAAGCCGGACCATCTTCACGGAAATAGCAAAGATCGCATTTCACCGCAATGGCTTTCACACCTGGTTGCCATGCCAACATATTGTGTAAATCCGTATTATCTGGTGCAGTACGAATATCTCGTTTTACCGCATCAGTGAAGGAGAATCCTTCATAATAGGTTGGTGCGTCAATCGGTGCAGAACCATGTTGGGTAATTGCACCGAATGGGCAAGCAATACCACAAAGTTTACAACCGATACAGAGACTTTCGTTAAGTTGAATAGTGTCATTGATATGTGTGATTGCGTGCACCGGACACACAGTAGCACATGGTGAATCATCGCAATGACGACAGAGAATTGGCACGGTTACATCGTCATTACGCATGACTTGTAAGCGTGGGAAAGATTGTAATCCGAAAGCTTTATGCACTTCACTACAAGCGGCCATACAGGTGTTGCATCCAATGCAATCCTTCGGATCACCGATTACAAAACGATTCATACATTCCCCTCCTTGTATGTAAATAACGTTTTTTACAATAACCACTCTAGGAGTAAGGATACTCCTGTAAAAAAGTAAAGCTCAAGAACTAATTCGAAAATTTGTGATTAAGATCAAAAGATTTCCATTGTTTTTCTATTACTCTGATGCACCTGTTAAATAACAGTGAAACATAATAATTTTATGTTAAAAATGTGAACAGACTTTAAACAAAAATGCAGTAGCCTTATTTAAAATATGGCTATACAAATTTAGGTGCTTACATGATAAAATTTCACACTCACAGTACGTTTATTGAAACACAATAAACGATTTATCTCATAAACATTCTAACTAAGGACAGATTATGTGTTTAGGTATTCCAGGACAAATTATTCAAGTTGCAGACAGTG
>CAUUXN010000043.1:0-14285 GCA_963548985.1 uncultured Haemophilus sp.
ATTCGTACAGACTAATACCGTAAATACGATCGGTTTCTTTACCTTGTTGATAAGCGGGACGGGGATCTTGTGCGATCACTTCCGTAATGAATCTTGCTAAGTGCGGTCGATTTTTATGATATTTTTCCACCGCACTTTGGGCGATTTTTGTAAATTCAACGCTTAATTTCGCAGGTGGTTTTTCTTGTGCAAAACTTGATTTTGCCTCAGGCTCGCTATCAGCATAGGCAATATAAGGTTTAATATCAAAAATAGGTGTGCCATCGACAAGATCCACGGAACCCAAATGCAGAAAAACACGCCCATGAATGCATTCCACTTGGCGTAATTCAACTTTAGACAAGCCTAGCGGATTTGGACGATGTGTAGCGCGAGAAGCAAATACGCCGATACGTTGATTGCCTCCTAAACGAGGGGGGCGAACAGTGGATTGCCATTTCCCATGGGGTACTTTGTCGAATTGGAAAATAAGCCAAATATGGCTAAATTGCTCTAAGCCTCGCACCGCCTCTGGCGAATTATAAGGGGGGAGCAGTTCCACAATACCAATGCCATCCTGTACTAAATCTGGCTGTCGTGGTACTGAGAATTTTTCTTTATAAGGTGTGTGAATCACCGCAATCGGGTGAAGAGTCAGTGTTAAATCATTCATAAAAAGGCAATTTCCGTGTAGAATACGCCCTTTATTGTAATCAAAAGTGCGGTCAAAAAAAATGACAAATCATAAATTGAAAATGTGGTGGGAAACCGCTCGCCCAAAAACCTTGCCTTTGGCGTTAGCTTCTATTTTTACTGGTTCGGCATTGGCATATTGGGCAGATAAAGAAAGTTTTAATCTCACCGTGATGTTACTTTGCTTGCTCACTACCATTTTATTGCAAGTCCTTTCCAACTTTGCTAACGATTACGGCGATCATCAAAAAGGGTCAGATACTGAAGAACGTATTGGGCCTTTACGCGGTATTCAGCAAGGTGCGATTTCCGCGAATGAACTTAAGTGGGGCTTAATTTTAATGGCGGTGGGAGCATTTTTCTCAGGTGCATTCTTAATTGGTATCGCATATCAAAGTCTCACAGATTTATTGGCCTTTGCGGGTTTGGGTATTCTAGCTATTATTGCTGCTATTACTTATACCGTAGGAGCTAAACCTTATGGTTATTTAGGTTTAGGCGATCTGTCAGTATTGCTCTTTTTTGGTTTATTGGGTGTGGGTGGAACCTATTATTTACAAACTCACAGCATTGATAGCTTAATTACGTTACCAGCGTTAGGCTCAGGTTTATTAGCAACAGCCGTTTTAAATATCAATAATTTACGTGATATTGAGCAAGATGCGAAAGTAGGAAAAAACACCTTAGTTGTACGTATTGGACCTAAGAAAGGACGTATTTATCACTGTGTTTTATTAAGCGTTGCCGCTTTATGTTATGTGCTATTTGCGACATCAACCGCATTTAGTCCTTGGCATTTCTTATTTTTATTAGCATTTCCATTATTATTAAAACACGCATTATTTGTTTATCGTAGTAAAGAGCCTGCAGTGTTACGTCCGATGTTAGCACAGATGTCAATGATTTCTTTATTTATCAATATCTTGTTTAGTTTAGGCTTGCTTATCGGCTAAATCGGCTTATACTAGAGAGAAAATTTTAACGACAAGGGGTACATTATGTATATCGATACTTCAGAACTTTGTGATATTTATGCTGATCAAGTGGATGTAGTTGAGCCAATTTTTTCTAGCTTTGGTGGCGTCAGCAATTTCTACGGCAAAGTGACGACAGTAAAATGTTTTGAAAATAATGGATTAATTGCCGAGATCCTTGAAGAAAATGGTGAAGGCAGAGTGCTTGTCGTAGATGGTGGTGGTGCAGTTCGCCGTGCTTTAATTGATGCTGAGCTTGCACAACTTGCCGCAGATAATGACTGGGCGGGCATCATTGTTTATGGTGCAGTGCGTCAAATTCAACAACTTGAAAATATTGATATTGGTATTCATGCGCTTGCCCCAATTCCAGTTGGTGCAGATGAAAATAATCATGGTGAAAGTGATCTTCCTGTGAATTTTGGTGGTGTAACATTCTTCCCTGAAGATTATATTTATGCCGATTTAACAGGTATCATTCTTTCACAGGAAGCATTAGATTTAGAAGACGTCGAAGAAGAATAATTTTGAAATTATTGACCTTTTTAAAGTGCGGTTAGAAATAACCGCACTTTTTTTGTTAAAATTTTTTTGAACAAGATCACATTTTAGACATTTGTTAGTTGAAAGTTTGTAACATTCATTTAACATCGAAAATAGTTCATTTGTAATCAGTTTGGAGGGACTCATGAACGAAACAAACACAACTAAAAATTATAAAAGTGGGATTATCTTTCTGCTGGCGATAGCCTGTTTTTTTATCTTATTAAAATCTTTACCTTTCGCACCTAAGGAAAATGCTGGTTTAGCATTATTAGCCTTTGTGGCGATTCTTTGGTTAACTGAGGCATTGCATGTCACAGTAACCGCTCTGTTGGTGCCATTACTTGCGATTGCACTTGATTTGGTGACAACTAAGCAAGCTTTAGTCGCGTTTGCCGATCCTACCATTTTCTTATTCTTTGGTGGCTTTGCTTTAGCGACAGCATTGCATATGCAAAAGCTTGATAAAATGATTGCTAATAAAATCATGGCGATGGCCCGTGGTAATTTATTTGTAGCTATTATGTATCTTTTCTCCATTACCGCTTTCCTTTCTATGTGGATGAGTAATACAGCAACAGCAGCCATGATGTTGCCTCTAGCGATGGGGATCTTAAGCAAACTTGATAAAGAAAAAGAACATAATACTTATGTCTTCGTATTATTAGGGATTGCATATAGTGCGAGTATTGGTGGTATGGGTACATTAGTGGGTAGCCCACCAAATGCTATCGTTGCAAGTAACTTACATTTAACCTTCTCTGATTGGTTATGGTATGGCTTGCCAATTATGATTATTTTGATGCCATTGATGGTTGGTACACTTTTCATTGTATTTAAACCAAAACTTAACTTACGTTTTGAGCAAAACTTTGAACGTATTGAAATGAATGGCCAACGCGTTTTAACGCTTGTGATTTTTGCTTTGATTGCACTTTGCTGGGTATTCAGTAGCTATATCAATCCAATCATTTCAGGTGTATTTGGTCTTGCTAAAAATATCGGTAGTTTTGATAGCGTCGTCGCATTACTTGCGGCTGTCATTATTTGTTCAACCGGTGTAGCAAATTGGAAACAAATCCAAGAAAGCACTGACTGGGGCGTATTGATGCTTTTCGGGGGCGGTTTAACCTTGAGTGCGGTGTTAAAAGATTCGGGCGCAAGTAAAGTGTTAGCTGACGGTATTGTATTCTTAGTTCAAGGACAACATTACTACCTCATCGGTTTATTGGTCGCAACCTTCATTATTTTCTTAACTGAATTTACTTCCAATACGGCAAGTGCGGCGTTATTAGTACCAATCTTTATTTCTATCGCACAATCTCTCGGTATGCCGGAAATTGGTCTTGCGTTAATTATCGGTTTAGGTGCATCTTGTGCCTTCATGTTACCAGTGGCGACACCGCCAAATGCAATCGTATTTAGTACAGGTGAGGTTCGCCAAAGCGATATGGTTAAAGCTGGATTTATCTTAAATATTGTGTGTATACTCGTTATCGCGACAATAGGATATTATTTCTGGTTGAATTAATCATATAAAGAAAAGGGCGTGTTGGATATTCAACACGCCCTTTTATTATTTCAGTAAAGATTATTCATCTTTATTTGATTTATCCTCTTCTTCTACTTCAATCTCAACTTCATCTGCTTTATCTGCTGCGCCGTTGATTGTTAAGCAAATCTCGCTAGAAATTAAATGCTCTAAGATTGTTGCTAGTTCGTGTAATTTTTCTTTGTCATCATCGAAATAACCTTCTTCTTTTAAGTTAGCAATGAAGGCTGAGAATACCGCTTTATCAAAGAACTCTGGTGCGTTAATACCGTGTAATACAGAAAGACGCTGTGCCACTAATTGGCTTTCTTTTTCTAATAAGCCACGAGCAATTCCAGGATCTCTACGTAAAATACTCACAGTGATGTAGTAACGTTGTAAGATTTCACGCATACCGGCAGACCAAAGTTGTAAAATACGAACTTTAGCGCGGTGGATAGATAATAAATTATCATTGGCTTGGATAACATCCTGACGCGCAAATTCATCAATAATGGCTTTAATTTGTGTATTTAATTCTTCTTCATTGAAATGAAGGAAGAGTTCGCCTTTTAAGAATGGATAAATTTTACGTACTGCATCCAATAATAAATCTTTTTGGATTGCTTCATAATGTAAAACGATACTCGCAACAAGTGAAGGTAACACAAATAAGTGTTGAATATTATTGCGGTAATACGTCATAAGAACAGCAGAATTACGTTCTAAGCGAATAATTTCTCCAAAGTTATCTTTTTCAACTAACACACCCACACGATCTAAGCTTAATACGTGGTCAAGCATCGCTTTTGGTGTATCAGTTGGCAGTACCACATCTGTAGAATACGGTACATTTTTTAACATTTCTTGATAACTAGATAGTTGTTCTAATAGTTGCTCATGAGAAAGTGCACGTTGACGAGAAGAGAGCAGAGCGGTCCCTACTAAATTCATCGCATTGACTGCAGCAGCTTTATTAATATTCACCATCACTTGATTAGAAACCGATCCAACTGCATGGTTAAACCAGTGTGGTTTATCTTCATGATGTTGCTCTTTCCATTCTGGATAATGGTGATTGAGGTAATTGGAAAGTGTGATTGGCTCACCGAAATTCACAAAGCCTTGACCTAAATTACGTAATTTTTTAATCACACGTAAAACTAAGCCAGCATTTTCTTTTTCTTTCGCTGCGCCACGTAATTCTTTCGCGTAAGTATCTACTTCTAATACGTGCTCATAACCGATATACACAGGCACCACAGAAATTGGACGAGTTTGGTTATGTTGAAGCGCTTGTAGTGTCATCGACATCATACCGGTTTTCGGTGCAAGCAAGCGACCTGTACGAGAACGACCACCTTCAATGAAGTATTCGACGGAATAACCTCGGTGGAATAATTCCCCTAAATACTCACGGAAGATTGCAGAGTAAAGGCGGTTACCTTTAAACGTACGGCGAATAAAGAATGCCCCCCAGCTACGGAATAAAGGACCTGCTGGCCAGAAGTTTAAGTTAATCCCTGCTGCAATGTGTGGCGGTACAAGACCTTGGTGATAGAGCACATAAGAAAGCAATAAATAGTCAATGTGACTACGGTGACAAGGCACATAAACAATCTCATGTCCTTCTAATGCTAATTTACGTACTCGGTCGGCATTTTGTACATCAATACCAGAATACAGTTTGTTCCATAACCAACGTAAGAAACGATCCGCCGCACGAAGGCTTGAATGGCTTACATTAGCCGCTATTTCATGAAGAATTTTTTCGGCTTCAGCATAGGCTTTCTCACGGCTGATATTTTTTGATTTTGCCTCATCTTCAATCGCATTTTGAATTGCTTGAGAATTTAAGAGCTTATTAAACATCGCTTCGCGGTTTGGCAAACGAGGTCCAGTCGCGGAAATGCGTTGTTTCGCAAAGTGCATTTTAGCCACGCGAGCCAGTTTTTGTGCAATTTTTTCATCTGAACCGTGCTCATTTACCATGTAACGCAAAGAAAGTGCTTGAGAAAAACGCACAAAAGTATCACGTCCAAACCAAATGGCCGCAAAGGTTTTTTGAAGACCATTTAATAAGCGAAGATTAGGTAAGCTTGCTTTATCTTCTTTACCTGGTGAACGCCCCCAAAGCACAGAAACAGGGATCAGTTGTACATCTAAATCAGCAACATCACGGTGCAACTCTAAATATTTATTGAAGACTTTGACAGTTTCATCTTTTGCGCCTTTTGATTTAAAAAAGCGGCGACCTTCGTCTAAATAGACATAACGTGGTAATGCTACGCCATCAATCACATTCTTTTCAGCTGGATCAGGTAAACCGACGCTCAAACAGTTACGACGGAAAATCACGAAGTCAGTTTGAGAGGTATAAGGTAAAACGTAAAGAATGGGTTGATTGATATTGAGTTGAAGCTCTTCGATGGGTTGAGCGGGAATAGGATTATTTTTTACTAGAACCGAAAGCGGTAATTCTAATAATTTACGATAAGTACTTACGATGCCAGACATAATTAATATTCTCTTTTTGTTAGACATTTCTAGGTATTGTCTGGCATTTTAACACATTCGACCAGTCAAATTCTAAAAATTTACATTTGAGATTTATGATGAACACGCAAAATATGAAAAAAATTGACCGCACTTTTATGACTAGAAAATAGTTGTTGCAATTGCCATCTTTCTGTATATACTAACAGTTATTCTGTATAAAGTAACAGGAGTGTATATGAGACCATTAACTGCCAGACAACAAGAAGTGCTGGAACTCTTAAAACGCCATTTAGAAACCACGGGTATGCCGCCTACTCGTGCAGAAATTTCTCGCGAATTAGGTTTTAAATCCCCTAATGCGGCAGAAGAACATTTAAAAGCGCTTGCTCGTAAAGGTGCAATTGAAATTGTTGCGGGAGCTTCTCGCGGTATTCGCATTATTGATGACAGTGCAAATGATGAGGAAGAAGAGGGCTTACCACTCATTGGTCGCGTGGCCGCAGGGGAACCGATTTTAGCGGAGCAACATATTGAAGGTACTTATCGTGTTGATGCCAATATGTTTAAGCCACAAGCTGATTTCTTATTAAAAGTATATGGTCAATCCATGAAAGATATCGGCATTTTAGATGGCGATCTTCTTGCCGTGCATAGCACAAAAGATGTGCGAAATGGGCAGATTGTTGTCGCAAGAATTGAAGATGAAGTAACAGTAAAACGCCTAGAACGTAAAGGTTCAGTTATTTATCTGCATGCAGAAAATGAAGAGTTTCAGCCGATAGTGGTGAATCTTGAAGAACAACCTCATTTTGAAATTGAAGGGATTGCAGTAGGGATCATTCGTAATAACGCTTGGATGTAATGATGAAAGTGCGGAGAGAAAATAAAGTGTTTTTTGACTGCACTTTGTCTATTCTGGCTATTTGCCATTCGGCTTATTGCTCTCTATAATGCCAAAAAATTTTCAAATCAAGGAAGGAAGCATGCAGTTTTCCAAAATGCATGGCCTTGGCAATGACTTTGTCGTTGTTGATGCTGTGACACAAAATGCCTATTTTACCCCTGAAACCATTAAACGCTTAGCCGATCGTCATCGTGGCATTGGTTTTGATCAGCTTTTAATTGTTGAGCCTCCTTATGATCCAGATTTAGATTTCCATTACCGTATATTTAATGCAGATGGCAGTGAAGTATCGCAATGTGGAAACGGGGCAAGATGTTTTGCGCGTTTTGTGACTTTAAAAGGGCTGACCAATAAAAAGGATATTGCAGTAAGCACACAAAAAGGAAAAATGGTTTTAACGGTAAAAGAAGATGGGCAAATTCGCGTCAATATGGGTGAACCAATTTGGGAACCGAATAAAATTCCTTTTACAGCCAACAAATTTGAAAAAAACTATATTTTACGTACCGATGTTCAAACGGTGCTTTGTGGTGCAGTATCAATGGGCAATCCACATTGCGTTGTTCAAGTGGATAATATTGAAACGGCCAATGTAGCAGAGTTAGGTCCACTCTTAGAAAGCCACGAACGTTTTCCTGAAAGGGTAAACGCTGGATTTATGCAAGTCGTCAATCGTAACCACATTAAATTGCGTGTATATGAACGTGGTGCAGGTGAGACACAAGCTTGTGGCAGTGGGGCTTGTGCAGCAGCGGCAGTAGGAATGATGCAAGGTTTACTTGATAACAAAGTGCAAGTTGATCTACCTGGTGGTAGCTTGCTTATTGAGTGGGAAGGCGTAGGCTCACCGCTTTATATGACTGGCGATGCGACTCATATCTATGATGGCAACATTCACCTTTAATCTTTTCTAATCTGAAGAAAAAATGCGTGGAGATTATCCACGCATTTTTTATTTATTGTTCAACTTCCACATCACGCTGATTTAATGGTTGCGTTGGACGGTTGTTTTTCCCTTCCATTTCTTCTATCGCGGCAATTTGTGCTTTGCTTGCTTGAATTGGTGATTTAAAAATGGTCCAAGCCACGTTTTCACTACAAGGTGGAGTTGTGAGAGATCCATTTAAGCGGAAGCGTGCCATCTCTTTTGGCATTAGCGCTTTAATATCAATCTGTTGAGCCAATTTTTCTTTTTGTCCAACGGTGAGTTTTTTCTCAACTACCGGTGCTAATGCTGGATTCGCTTCGCCTTCATTGACCATTACGGCAACAACTGCCAAAGCTTTATCTTCACTTTGATGGACAAAATGAATTTCTAAAGGATAATGTTGGCGTTTAAAAGTATGTTCACTCGGTGTGTGAAAGTGAAATTGTTTTAAATAAAATGGTTTATTGTTGAGCGTAATAAATGGTGCATTTTCTTGTGCAACGCTAACTTGCACGGTATGTCCATTGTTTTCTACTTGATACTCTGCAGGGAAGTAATTCATCTTAAGTGGTTTATTTGCCACTTTCATGCCGTTATCAGCTTCCAGATTAACAGGCGACTGAACTTTCCCTAGCTTACAGGTTTGATATTCGGTGAGCAAATCACCCCAATGTTCAGGGCTTTCTTTTCCATTATAAGACCAATGCGCTTTATGCGTTTGGGCAAATGATGATGCGCTTAATGCGATAAGTAAGCTAGAAAGCAATAGACGAGTCTTCATAAGGCACCTCTCCTTTTTTGTGGTATATGCCTCATCGATTCTACTGATTCTGTATGATAGCTTTTTGATTTTGGTCAAGTTTTGTTTGAGTGTAAGCACTCATCGTACGAGTGGGGGTAATGCTAAAAAAGCCGTCTATTTTGACCGCACTTTTTTAGCTCTGATAGAGTCTTTCTCTAAGATCTTCTGCAGTTTTGCTGGTTTTAATTCGTTCAAAAACGATATCTGCTTCAGGATATTCTTTATTAAGATAGCGTAGCCATTGTTTGATCCGGGCAACATGATAAAAACTGGAATCATGGAAATTTTCCATTTCCGCATATTTTTGCAAGATTTTTTGAATATCCACCCAAGGCATTTTTTCGCAATTTTGTTTGAGTACAAGGCTTAAGTTTGGGATATTTAATGCACCACGCCCGACCATTAGATCTTCGCAACCTGTCGCTTTCAAACATGCTTGACCATCTTCCCAACGCCAAATTTCACCATTAGCAATCACTGGGATCGTCAAGCGAGATCTCACTTCACCGATTTTTTCCCAATTGATGCGATCGGCACGATAGCCATCGGCTTTAGTTCGACCGTGAATAGTGATTTCAGTCGCGCCACCTTGTTGTACGGCGTCGGCAATTTCAAACGCTTGTGAAGTACAATCCCAACCTAATCGCACTTTCACACTGACAGGTAAATGACTAGGTACGGTTTTTCGCAAGGCTAGAGTCGCTTGATAAATTAATTCAGGTTGTTTGAGTAGAGCTGCGCCTCCGTTGCTTCCATTAACGGTTTTGGATGGGCAGCCACAATTTAAATCAATACCATGCGAGCCAAGCTCAATAGCGCGATTGGCATTTTCAGCAAGACAGTTCGGATGTTGACCTAAAAGTTGGACACGAACGGGCGTTTTAGAAGGTGTAAAGCCCTGATTTTTGAGTTCAGGGCAAAGACGATAAAAGACTTTTTCGGGTAAGAGTTGATCCACCACGCGGACAAATTCGGTGATGCAGAGATCGTATTCATTCACTTCAGTTAGAAGTTGGCGAACGAAAGGATCAAGCACCCCTTGCATAGGGGCGAGGATAACACGCACTATTTCCAGCCTTTCACTTTACAAATTAAATCGTAAGCGGCCTGGATTTGTTGCGCTTTTTCTTTAGCCATCTCCATCATTTCTGGCGGTAAGCCTTTCGCAACTAATTTATCCGGGTGATGTTCATTCATTAAACGACGATATGCACGTTTTACGGCATTGCGATCATCACTTTCACTCACGCCCAATACTTTATAAGCATCACTTAATGTTGGGCCTGAAGATTGTTGGTATCCGCCCTGTTGTTGGTATTGGTAACCACCTTGCTGTTGATAACCGCCTTGTTGGTATTGGCGATAGAATCCACCTTGGGTAAATTGGCGAGCCGCAATTTCCATTGCCAGCATTTGCTCAAACTGCATACGGGAAAGACCAAGTTCTTCGGCTACCACATAAAGCACTTCTTTTTCTGACTCATGTAATTGAGAATCAGCAAAGGCAGCCTGCACTTGCACGTGTAAGAACATTCTCAGTAAGTCAGCACGTTGTCCACATCCAATGCGGAATTCACGAATCACCTGGCGTAAAGGGAAATCGGCTTCTTTACCGCGACGAAAGGCCTCTTGAGCGAGTTTGCGATGGCTCTCATCTAATTGCATCTGGTTCATCAACTGATTCGCCAGTTGAATATCTTCTTCCGTCACACGACCTTTGGATTTACTTAAATGCCCAAGTACCGCAAAAGTAGTTTGCATAAAGAGTGCTTGTCGGGTCGTTTTTTTCTTAAAAAAGCTAGAGTTAACCGAACCAAGCTCATAGAGTTTTTTATCTGCGATGGAGCCTAAAATAAGTCCAGCGATAGCGCCGAAAAAGCCCCCCCATTTAAAACCGAGAAAAACGCCGATAATCTTTCCAAAAAAATACATTCTTTTCCCCTAAAGTGCGGTCAAAAGGTCTTTTGACAATAATGGGCAGACGCTAATGTCTGCCCTTACATTAATATGGCTTTATTCTTATTTTTCAAGTAATAAATTACACACCATAACTTTCACGATAAGCCCGCATCGCAGGTAAATATTGCTGATAATCGGGTTCTTTTTCAATGAATTGCATTAAATCATCCAAATCAATAATGGAAAGCACTTGGCATTGATAGTCGCGTTCCACTTCTTGGATGGCAGAAAGTTCCCCTTTGCCTTTTTCCTGACGATTTAATGCAATAAAGACAGCGACTAATTTCGCGTGATTGGCTTCAAGAAGTGCCATGGATTCACGAATGGCTGTGCCAGCTGTAATGACATCATCGACTAACAACACATTGCCTGTTAATGGGCTACCGATCAAATTACCGCCTTCACCGTGATCTTTGGCTTCTTTGCGATTAAAGCAAACAGGTGTATCACGGTTAAATTGATTGAATAGTGCAATGGAAACGCTCGTCGCAATCGGAATGCCTTTATAGGCAGGTCCAAAAATGACATCAAAATCGACCGCACTTGATTGAATTGCTTTCGCGTAGTATTCACCTAAGCGAGCAAGATCTGCGCCAGTACTAAACAATCCAGCATTGAAAAAATAAGGACTTTTTCGACCTGATTTTAGGGTAAATTCACCAAATTTGAGCACTTGGCGACTCAACGCGAATTTAATAAATTCGATTTTGTAGCTTTCCATTTTTTGTTCCTATAAACCTAATGCTTCACGTTGTGCAGCGAAGATTTGTTCGCAGCCTTGTTTTGCTAAGCCTAATAAGGTGAGTAATTCTTCGTGGCTGAATGGTTCACCTTCTGCAGTACCTTGCACTTCGATCATGCGACCATCTTCCATCATTACAACGTTCATATCTGTTTCAGCGGCTGAATCTTCTACATATTCCAAATCACACACGGCTTCACCTTCAACAATTCCAACCGAAATTGCCGCAACCAGACCTTTGATTGGATTGGTTTTTAATGTGCCGTTAGTGATTAAACCATTGATAGCATCACATAAAGCCACTGCTGCACCAGTGATAGAAGCGGTTCTTGTACCGCCATCCGCTTGAATCACATCGCAGTCTAAGGTAATAGAACGTTCGCCAAGGGCTTCTAAGTCAACCATTGCACGTAATGAACGTGCGATTAAGCGTTGAATTTCCATGGTACGTCCACCTTGTTTGCCTTTTGCTGCTTCACGTTGCATACGGCTGTGTGTAGAGCGTGGCAACATGCCATATTCTGCTGTCACCCAACCTTGATTTTGCCCTTTTAAGAAACGCGGTACGCTTTCATCAACACTCGCCGTACATAATACTTTGGTATCACCAAATTCAACTAATACTGAGCCTTCAGCATGTTTCGTGTAATTACGGGTGATTTTAATTGGACGAGATTGATGATTTTCACGATTATTTGGACGCATTCTGAATTCCTTTATTTTTATTGATAAAAAAGCGTGCCTATTTTAGCACGCTTTTCACTGTTTTATGGATTTGCTTGTTCAAACTTACGAATTTTATTAAAGACATCTTGTAAATCCGTACCATAATTAATTTTTTGCAATTCAGGCACAGAGTTAGATTTCACTAACATTCTAAGGGGTTGGAACTGCATATTGCACAAGTAGATTTGTTGATGTGGCAACATATGCTGTACAAAGTGAGTGAGTGCATGAATGCCCCCTGTATCGAGCACAGTCACAGCATCGCATTGCAATACGATATGTTTAATCTCGTGATCCGTATGTACGGTTTTATCGTGTAAATCCGCAAAGAGTTTATCTGCCGCCGCAAAGAACAATGGACCACTAATACGATAAGCTAACACATCATTCAGATCTTCTGGTGCAGGTTGTTCAATGGCTTTTGTCATTTCTGCAATGGTGCGGATAAATAAGAGGCTCGCCAATAATACGCCGACTGAGATGGCAATCACCATATCGAATAATACGGTGAGAATTAGGCAAGTGAACAATACCGCAATTTCATTTTGTGTGGAACGACGAGCCAAACGAATAATTTCAGGCACGTTTGCCATATGCCAAGCCACCATTAACAACAATGCGGACATGGAAGAAAGTGGCAAGTAAGACAGGGCATTCGCAAAGAATAACAGTGAGAATAAGACTAAGAATGCATGAACAACACTAGATATTGGTGATACCGCTCCTGATTTCACATTAGCGGCTGAGCGCGCAATAGCTGCGGTTGCGGTAATCCCGCCTAAGAATGGCGAAACAATATTCCCTAAACCCTGAGCAAGCAGTTCATTATTGGAGTGATGTTTGGTATCCGTCATATTATCTAAAATGACCGCACAAAGTAGTGACTCAATCGCACCTAATACTGCCATTGAAAAGGCTGCAGGTAAGAGAGCTTGTATTTTATCAAAATTCCAATTAATGATTTCACCCTGCGCGTTTGGAATATTCCAAGGTAAGGCAAACTCGGGCAAGACATTTGGAATGCCATTTCCCGTTGTGCCATCCGCTAAGGTGTAGTGGAACGCCGTACCAATAGTTTCAACCGAGAAGCCAAATTGTCCTAAGGCTAACGCCATCAGTGTACCAATAATCACAGCAGGTAAATGACCAGGTACTGGTAAACGAAGTTTGTGCCATTGCGTGAGTACAAATAAGGTGACCACACCAACAGCGGTATCAGCCCTGCTAATCGTTGGAAGTGCGGTCAAAATAGCCTGTACTTTTTCAATATAGTGAGGTGGCATTTGGGCAATATCTAAACCTAAAAAATCTTTGATTTGCAATGTACCGATAGTAATGCCAATCCCGCAGGTAAAGCCCAGTGTAACGGGGAGAGGAATGTACTCAATTAGTCGTCCTAATCGAGACAATGCCATGATGACTAAAATAATCCCCGAGAGCAGCGTAGCCATGAGCAAACCACTGAGTCCAAATTGTTGGGTAACGGGATATAAAATCACGACAAATGCCGCGGTTGGTCCAGAAATATTGAAACGCGATCCACCAGTTAATGCAATCACAATACCCGCCACAATAGCAGTATAAAGGCCATGTTGTGGTGGAACACCGCTGGCAATGGCTAGAGCCATGGAGAGGGGAATCGCAATGACTCCCACGGTGAGTCCCGCAATAATATCTTTAATTAACTTTTGTTTTCCGTAACCTTCACGGAAAGATTCTTTCAATGCGCTAAATGGTTTTACGGCCAAAAACACATTTTTAGAAAAGAGAGATTTGATTTGCATAAAAATACGATAATAAAAAGGAATAAGTTTATATTTTAGCTAAAAGGAACAGGATTTTTTATGTTCTAGCTCAAAAAACTTGACTAATCTTAGATAAATCTTTATATTTCACGCACTTCAAAACGGTGAGATGTCCGAGTGGTTGAAGGAGCACGCCTGGAAAGCGTGTATGTGCGAAAGTGCATCGGGGGTTCGAATCCCCCTCTCACCGCCATTCAAAT
>CAUUXN010000044.1:0-14099 GCA_963548985.1 uncultured Haemophilus sp.
GGTTCGTAGCCGAGTACTCTATCCAGCTGAGCTACGGGTGCAGAATAAATAAAACTAACAACAAATGGCGGTGAGAGAGGGATTCGAACCCTCGATGGAGTTTTTGACCCCATACTCCCTTAGCAGGGGAGCGCCTTCAGCCTACTCGGCCATCTCACCACAATCAGTTTGTGGGCGGTATAATACGTTTTTTTGAAAATATGTCAAATCATTTTTTGAAAAAGCGATGTTGGTTGCTTGATTTATCTACATTTTGCATAAATAAAGTGCGGTTGAAAAAACAAATATATTTCTCACCGCACTTTAATTTTTATCATCTCTAGCCTTTTAAAATTGCCCGAAGACGATCAAGCTGACTAGACGTTTGTTGTTGCTTCTGCTCTGCCGTTAATTTTGGCTTATCTTTTTCCCATTGCACATCATCTTGTGGCAACTCAGCCAAGAAACGACTCGGTTCAGGGCGAATTAACTCGCCAAACTGACGCCGTTCACGACAAAGAGAAAAAGTCAGTGTTTGTTGTGCTCGCGTAATGCCAACATAGGCTAGACGGCGTTCTTCTTCCACGTTATCTTCATCAATACTGGTTTGATGCGGCAAAATCCCCTCTTCCATACCGATTAAATACACATGAGGAAACTCTAAACCTTTAGAGGCATGCAATGTCATTAATTGCACTTGATCGCTCTCGTCATCGTCTTCACCGCGTTCCATCATATCGCGCAAGGTTAAACGAGTAACCACTTGATTTAAAGTCATCGGCTCATTCACCTCATCGCCTTTGAGCATATCCTCTACCCAGCTAAATAAGGTTGCCACGTTTTTACTTTGCATTTCGGCAGCTTTCGGGCTGGTGGCATACTCATACAAATATTCTTCGTAATGCAATGAAGAAAGTAAAGCACGCACAGCCGTTTCAGGATCGGAACGTAAACTTTGATCGTTTAACTCCACAACCCAACGACCAAATTTTTGTAAGGCATCATAGGCTTTTGGCGTGACTCGTTGCATCAGTTCAAACTCAAAAATCGCCTCAAATAAGCTGATATGTTTTTCCTGTGCCAACTCACCTAATTTTTGTAGAGTTGCTGTACCAATTTCCCGTTTCGGTGTATTCACAATTCGCAAAAAGGCCGCATCATCATCTTGATTCACCAACAAACGCAAGTAGGCCATCATGTCCTTAATTTCAGCTCGAGAGAAAAAAGACGTTCCACCAGAAATTTTGTATGGAATACGGTTTTGCATCAGCACTTTTTCCAATAGACGGGATTGATGGTTACCGCGATATAAAATCGCATAATCCTTAAATTTGGTTTTACGGCTAAAACGATGAGCAATCAATTCCGCCACAATCCGTTCGGCTTCATGCTCTTCATTTTTCGCCTCAATCACTTGCAGTTTTTCACCTTCGCCCAAGTTGGAAAACAGTTTTTTATCGAACACGTGCTCGTTGTTATCAATCAAAATGTTAGCACAATGCAAAATACGATGAGTGGAACGGTAATTTTGTTCTAATTTAATGACTTGCAAACGCGGAAAATCATCACGCAAGCGCACCATATTTTGCGGTCGAGCACCTCGCCAAGAATAAATGGATTGGTCGTCATCTCCTACCACCGTAAAGCAAGCTCTCTCGCCTACTAGCAATTTGATGAGTTCATATTGGCTGGTATTAGTATCTTGATATTCATCCACCAATAGATAGCGAATTTTCTCCTGCCATTTTGACCGCACTTCTTCGTTCTGTTTGAAGAGCAAGGTCGGCAACATAATCAAATCATCAAAATCCAACGCATTGTAAGCACGAATTTGCGCCGCATAACGCTCATAACATTTTGCAAAGGTTTGATATTTGGCATCTTTCGCTAAGGCATAAGCCTGTTTTGGCGAAACCAAATCATTCTTCCAATTGGAAATAACGGAAATTAATTCACGCAGTAAGTCTTTATCTTCCTGCAGCACATCTGCCGTCAGTTCTTTTAGTAAGGCAAGTTGATCGTGCTCATCAAACAAGGTCATATTCGATTTAAAGCCTAAAGCTTTATATTCCCGTTTGATAATGTCGAAACCTAAGGTATGGAAAGTGGAAACAATCAATCCTTTGGATTTTTCTTTACCAATGGAATGGGCTACACGCTCTTTCATTTCACGAGCGGCTTTGTTGGTAAAGGTCACGGCGGCAATCTGTTTAGGTAAATAACCACAATGTTCAATCAAATGAGCAATCTTATTGATGATCACGCGAGTCTTGCCCGAGCCTGCGCCTGCTAGTACCAAGCAAGGCCCGCTGACATATTCGACAGCCTGTTGTTGTTGAGGATTAAGTTTCATATCTTAATGCAAATTAATTTGACCACGCATAAGGCAACAATGCGGTATCTAATAAAAATGACAGTGGCAAATCTAAAATAGGTAAGCCCCATTTTTGTGCCATCTCTAAATCATAAGCCGCACCCGCGTAAGGTGTGTATTTCTCCGATGGGTCAATTAATTTCACCACCGTACCACAACCGGTTAACGCTAAAAGTGCGGTTAAAATTAGAAGTGTTTTTTTCATTCACGACGAGCTTTTAAGGCTAAATAGACGGCTTCCGGCACCAGTTCTTTCACATCGCCATGATGCAAATAAATTTCTCGTACAATCGTGGAAGACACAAACGCCCATTTTTCTGTTGGTGGGAAAAACAAACTATCCACACCATCGGTTAATAAACGGTTTAATGCAGCCAGCTGTAATTCATATTCGAAATCCGTCGTTGTGCGCACGCCACGAATAATGGCAGTGATTTTTTTGGCTTTAATTTCATTTGCCAATAAATCAGAGAATCCAAATACTTCCACATTGGGTAAATGAGCAACTGATTGACGCACGAGCTCAACGCGTTCTTCTAATGAGAACAATGGCTTTTTGCTCGGACTATTCGCCACCGCAACAAAAACTTTCGGGAAAATGACCGCACTTCGCGCAATGATATCTAAATGCCCGTTGGTAATCGGGTCAAACGTGCCTGGGTAAATTACGCTTGTCATTTATGGTTCTCCGAAATATTGGTTAAATAAGGATGAAGCAAATCTAAAAGACGCTGTAATGCGCCACGATTTTCAATTAATACCTCGTAGCCTGCATTGCCTAAACGTTGACGCGCCCCTTTCGAATTCAATAACTTATCAATAATCTCTGCCAATGCTTTTTCTGTTGAGTTGATTTGCAATACACCTTGCACCTCTAACAGCGAGGTAAAAACTTCAGGGAAATTAAATGTATGCTTTCCACTCACAACGGGTAATTTAAACGCTAGAGGCTCAAGCGGATTATGTCCCCCATGTTTGACCAAACTTCCACCGACAAACGCAATATCTGAAATACCATACATCAACATCAACTCGCCCATGGTATCCCCCAGAATTACTTGGGTATTTTCTGAAGGAATCTCCCCCGTTGAACGACGAATAAAGTTAAAGTTGGCTTTTTCAATTAAATCTGCCACAGGATTAAAACGTTCAGGATGACGAGGAACTAGCAATAACAGCAAGTTTGGATGTTTTTTCAGTAACAAATGATGCGCTTGTAAAATGAGTTCTTCTTCTCCTTCGTGCGTACTCGCGGCAATCCAAATCTGACGGTCTTTCGCCCAGCTCTCATGAAGCGTTGCAATGCCTTTAAGTAACTCATCACTGACCACAAGATCATATTTAATATTGCCAGTTAATTGAAGGCGATCTTTCTCATAACCTAACTCTAAATAACGCTTTCCACTGATGCTATCTTGCGGTGCAATCAGGCTAATTTGAGAGAACATTCTTTGTAGGCGTTTTTTTACCTTGCCATAACGTCTGGCTGAACGTGCAGAAAGGCGTGCATTGGCGACAATGAAAGGAATATTTCGATGAGCCAAACAATCAATCAAATTTGGCCAAATTTCCGTTTCAATGACAATGAATACTTTAGGTTGAATAAAACCAATAAAACGATTGATGACACAAGGTAAATCGTAAGGCAAATAACAATGCGTCACAGTTTCCCCGAACGCCGCTTTTACGCGTTCAGAGCCTGTTGGCGTGACCGTTGTAAATGTGATCGGTAAATGCGGATAGTCCTTCTGAATACGTTTTACTAGCGGCGTAGCGGCAATCACTTCCCCTACCGATGCAGCATGAATGACGATCCCATCTTGTGTAGGCTTAGCAAGATTCGCATAAATGCCATATCGCTCGCCTAAACGCTTGCGATAATTCGGAGCCTTGAGACTTCGTAGTAACATGAATAGCAGCACAAAAGGCTGAATTAGATACATCAGGCAGGTATAAAAAAAACGCCACATAAAATAA
The DNA here is from genome assembly GCA_963548985.1 of uncultured Haemophilus sp. GTDB lineage: Bacteria > Pseudomonadota > Gammaproteobacteria > Enterobacterales > Pasteurellaceae > Haemophilus_D. The sequence continues at coordinate 4,331 of CAUUXN010000044.1, forward strand.
ATTCGGTTATACTTACAAAAACTTCAGCTAGTATAGCAAAAAAAGGATCAAAATATGCCAACAATTAGCGTTGCTATGATTGTCAAAAATGAAGCGGCAGATCTTGCTCAATGTCTTGATACGGTAAAAGATTGGGTAGATGAAATCATCATCGTCGATTCAGGCAGTACTGATAACACCCAAGAAATCGCGGAACAATATGGTGCAAAATTTTATTCACATTCTGATTGGCCAGGTTTTGGCAAACAACGCCAACGTGCACAACAATATGTCACCAGTGATTATGTTTTGTGGTTAGATGCCGATGAACGCGTCACACCGAAACTTCGTGAATCCATTCAACAAGCGGTTCAACAAGATGTACCAAATACGGTTTATGATATTCCTCGTGTGAGTGAAGTATTTGGACGTGAAATTCGTCATTCAGGTTGGTATCCTGATTATGTGGTGCGTTTATATCGTACAAATTATGCAGGATATAATGATTCTCTGGTACATGAAAAAGTGGTTTATCCTGAAAACACGAAAGTACAGAAATTAACTGGAGATCTAGAGCATTTCACCTATAAAAGCATTCATCACTATTTGGTAAAATCTGCAGGCTACGCCAAAGCTTGGGCAGACCAACGCCAAGCTAAAGGTAAAAAAGCAACATTGTGGCAAGGTGTCAGTCATGCCATTGGGTGCTTTGTCAAAATGTACATTTTAAAAGCCGGTTTCTTAGATGGAAAACAAGGTTTTCTGCTTGCGGTACTTTCGGCCCACTCCACCTTTGTGAAGTATGCTGATTTATGGGAGCGTAATCAGCATTAATCAAAAACAAAAAGTGCGGTCAAAATTAACCGCACTTTTTCATTTCTTTTAGAATACGAAAATTAGTTTTTCGCTGCTGCCGCTGCTTTCACGATTACTGCAAACGCAGGCGCTTTAAGTGAAGCACCGCCCACTAATGCACCATCGATATCTGGTTGAGTGAATAATTCTGCTGCATTAGCGTCATTTACTGAACCACCGTATTGAATGATCACCTGATCTGCTACAGATTGTGATTTTGCTGCGATGTGGCCACGGATAAATGCATGAACAGCTTGTGCTTGTGCTGGAGTCGCTGATTTGCCCGTGCCGATTGCCCAAATTGGTTCGTAAGCAATCACTGCCCCATTAAATGCTTCTACACCTAATGCATTGATGACTGCATCAATTTGACGCGCACATACTTCTTCAGTTTTGCCTGCTTCGTTTTCAGCTTCAGTCTCACCGATACACAATACTGGCACTAAACCGGCTTCTTTTAATGCACCAAATTTTTTCGCTACAAATTCGTCGCTTTCTTTGTGGTAAGTACGACGCTCAGAGTGACCGATAATGATGTATTTTGCACCAAAATCTTTTAACATTTCGCTAGAAATATCACCAGTAAATGCACCTTTCACATTGATATCTACGTTTTGTGCACCTAACTGAATCACACTTTTACCGCCGCAGCTGCAACCACAACCAGAAAGTGCTGCTTCAGCCGTACCTAAATACATAACGGGTGGGGCAATTGCCACATCACAACCTGTGACATCATGTAATTCTGCTTTTAATCCTTCGATTAATTCTTTGGTGAACGCTTTGGAACCGTTTAATTTCCAGTTACCCATCACTAAAGGACGACGTGCCATTTTTGTTTCTCCATATTGAATAAATAAAAAGTGTGTTTACTATACCAAACTTTGGGCAGATTTCTTTGTGCAAAATCACATTTTGAAAATTTTTTTGGGTAAATGATGATTATTTTGTGCTAAAAAGCTACAATCTACTGTACGGAACCGATAAAAAAATAAATAATTTTATAAATAAACGGAAAATAGGTCTGGTAACAATGAAAATTTTCAAAGCCGAACAATGGAATATAGAAGTGCTTGCTCCACTCTTTGAAGCCTATCGACTTGCCAACGGAATGAGTGAAAATCCTGACCGCACTTTAACTTTTTTAACGAATCGTATACGTTTTAATGAAAGCATGTTTTTTGTTGCTGTAAACGAAAACTCACAGGCGATTGGTTTTGTTCAACTTTATCCTCGCTTATCCTCTTTGCAACTACAACGCTATTGGCAATTAACCGATATTTTTGTAAAAGAAGATAAACATCAAGCCGAGATTTATGCTGCCCTTACTTCTAAAGCGAAAGAGTTTGTCCGTTATACACAATCTAATCGTTTAGTGGCGGAATTGAGTCAAGCTCAACAGAATATTTTAGAACGTGAAGGATTTAAACTAAACACGAAAAAAAGTTTGTTTGAATTAACTCTCTAATGCATACACTCCTCAATCAATATTGGGATTACTTGCGAATTGAACGCCAAGTAAGCCCACATACTCTCACTAATTATCAACATCAACTGGATGCGATTTTAGCGATTTTGGCTGAAAAAGGTATTCAGCACTGGCAGCAAGTGAATCCTAGTGTGGTTCGTCTTATTTTGGCGGAAAGCCGTAAGCAAGGTTTAAAAGAAAAGAGTTTAGCATTACGTTTGTCTGCTCTTCGTCAGTTCTTCAGTTATCTTGTGCAACAAGGTCAAATGAAAGTAAATCCGGCAACGGGTATTTCAGCGCCGAAACAAGGCAAACATTTACCAAAAAATATTGATGCTGAACAAGTCCAAAAATTGCTTTCAAATGACAGCAAAGATCCTATTGATTTGCGAGATCGAGCAATGATGGAATTGATGTATAGCTCAGGACTTCGCCTATCTGAATTGCAAGGCTTAAACCTCAATAGCATTAACACACGTGTACGTGAAGTGAGAGTAATTGGTAAAGGAAACAAAGAACGAATTGTGCCTTTTGGACGTTATGCTTCTCATGCAATTCAGCAATGGTTGAAAGTACGCCCTTTATTTAATCCAAAAGATGAAGCCCTTTTTGTGAGCCAACAGGGAAATCGCCTCACGCATCGTTCTATTCAAAAACGAATGGAAACCTGGGGCATTCGTCAAGGATTAAATAGTCATCTCAACCCACATAAACTACGCCACTCTTTTGCCACTCACATGCTGGAAGCGAGTTCAGATTTGCGGGCTGTTCAAGAGCTTTTAGGGCACAGTAATTTGTCCACCACACAAATTTATACACATTTGAATTTCCAACATCTTGCAGAAGTGTATGATCAAGCCCATCCTCGAGCAAAACGAAAAAAATAAACAAAGTGCGGTCAAAAATCGTCATCTTTTTTAACCGCACTTCTAAACAAAAAGGCTACCTTTCGGTAGCCTTTATTTATTGTACTATAAGCTAAACGCTTGAATATAAGGAAGTTTACCTTTCTTCAGCATGTCTTCAATACCGCTTTGGTGATCATTTTCACCTAAGCCTCGTAATTCAAAGGTAACGCCAATACTGTTGTCATAAATCACTTGATCGTCACGTTGATTTTGTCGACTGGTGACATAACGTCTCGCCCCTACGCCAACAGACCAACAGCATGAGTTATATTGCACACCCACATATTGCTCAACTGGTTTTTTCAACGCAATATCTTGATAGTATTTTCCAACAAGCGCCCAGTTATCTGAAACTTCCCATGCCGCTACGACACCAACCTGTTTAATATCTTGTTGGTAACGGTTAGCAGACGCACCTAAGTTTTGGTTGATATACTCTTTACTTGCGTAGCGATAATTTAACTGAATCAGATTATTCTTCATCGGATTAAATTCTAAACTGCTATTCGCCAATGAGGCTTTATCTAGCAACGTATCATATTGGTAGCTACCGCGCCAATTCCATTTATTACTAATTTTCCAGTTAGATTCCAACGCCCAAGAAGAAGAGGATTTTGGCGTACGGTTATCTGGATTATTATCAATTCTTGAGGCTGTTAAGTAATAAATTTGTCCCGCAGAGAAATTAAAACGCTCATCGGCATTTTTATCATAAAAACGAGTTGTACCACCAAGCGTTATTTGGTTAGCAGATGAAATACGGTCTAAACCACTATAACGACGATCGCGGAATAATGAATAATAATCTTGCTGAACTAAAGCGGAGTCATAACCAAAGCCAAGATAGTCATTAACTAACTTAGAGCCAATATTACTTTGATCCTTATATGGTCGATATAAGTATTGTGCGTGTGGTTCAAGCGTTTGTGTATAGCCATCAAATAAGGTTTTGTTGCTCGCTAAAACCGTTTGTAAATCCACTTTTAATTGTGGTAATACGCGATTTACGGATTTTTGTACCTCTTCTGCAGCAGCAGAAGATCCTTTCTTCTGATTATAATGCGTTGCATAAAGTTTGGTTTCAATGTTTAAGTTTCCGTATTTATTTGACATTACTGTCGTCAAACTCGGCTCAGTATGGAAACGCCAAGCCGTTGGCATTAATGCGCTGTCATTATCAAAACGTGCGGCTTGTGAAAATAATTTAAAATCTAACCAACCATTCGCTAAATCGTTTCTATAATAATTGAAATCGATTTGTGGCAGCGCACGGTAAGGCCCGATATCCACTTCGTCAAAGATTTGGAACTGACGCGCTGAAATGGCTAAATTATAGTTTGGTTGATAGTACGCAATACGCGCATATTGATTCGCATAACCATCAGTACTGTCACCATAATCAGAATCAAAATCGGTGAAATATTGTTTATCACTGACTTTGGTGTAATCAACGTTTAAACGCCAGTTTTCAAGAAAAGAAGAACTGTGATTCCAATAGAATAAATGACGCTTACGGTTATCACTGATGTATTCATCGTAGCGATCACGTCCTAAATATTCGCCAGCAAGTTTACCTTCACCAACGGGTGTTAAATAACGAAACTCACCATTTAATTGCCAACCACGACGAGACATATATTTTGGTGCAAATGTGGCATCGTAATTTGGTGCAATATTCCAATAAATTGGTTGTTTATACCAATAGCCATCACGGCTAGAATGACCAACTGTTGGCATTAATAAACCTGAACGACGGCGATCACCAATCGGTAATTGCAGATAAGGGGTATAGAATACTGGCACACCTAATACTTTAAAACGTGCATGCCAAAATTCAGCATATTCTTCTTTAATGTGCTGACGAATCTCAGAGGCGTCTACCGCCCAAGCATTATCATCGGGTAAACAAGAGGTAAATGTCGCATTTTTCATTAAACGGTAATTATCACCTAACTCAATTTCTTGTGCTTTACCGCGGCCTTGACGTCCTACAAGTTGGTAGTCTGCATCGGTTACGTTACCGTTTTTGCTATCTAAATTAAAACTCGCATCATTACCTAATAGATTAATTTGATTATCTTTGTAATCAAATCCGCCTCGCAAATAAGCCCATCGTTGAGTTTGGTTGCCCTCACCTGTTTGTTTGACTTCAACTGAATTCCCTACCAAATGGCGGTTTCCTTGTTTCAAATCCACATTGCCTTGATAAATCGCCTGAGTTGGCTGATTAATCTCTGCTTTATCTGCTTCAATATAAACCGGTAAATTATTAACATCACCTTTCACGACTTCCCCAGTAAAGTGAGGCACGCCGAGTAAGCATTGAGCATGCAGATCGGCCAAACTTTGTTGACTATAAAATGCGGTCAGAATTGAGATTGAAATTAAGGTATATTTTTTATTCATAATTCAGTTCTTATTCAGATGAAACTAGGGGGATTATACTGGAATATCATTTACAACAACAGCCATTTATATGGTCGTTAACTAACCCCATAGATTGCATAAAGGCATAACATGTGGTTTCCCCAACAAAGACAAAACCACGTTTCTTCAACGCTTTTGACATTGCTTTTGAGATTTCAGTTCTAGCGGGCACCACAGAAATATCGGGGACATCATTAATAATCGGTTGATGATTCACAAACGACCACACAAAATCACTGAAATTTTCACCGCACTTTTCCATGGCTAGATAGGCTTTGGCATTTTTCACAATGGCTTCCAGTTTTGCCCGATGGCGAATAAGCCCGGTATTTTCCATGCAACGATCAATATCCTGTTCGGTCATTTGCTCGATTTTGGCTGGGTCAAATTGATGGAAGGCTGCTCGATAGGCTTCGCGTTTTTTCAATACGGTGATCCAGGAAAGCCCCGCTTGTTACCCTTCTAAACAAATTTTTTCAAATAGCTTTTGGCTATCAAATTGTGGCTTGCCCCATTCCTTGTCATGGTAGTCGATATAAATTGGAAGTTCACCCACCCAAGGGCATCTTGTACTCATGCCATATCCTTTTTGAGTTGTTCATAGATTGCGACAAAATCGGGCATTACCCCACGCCATAAACAAAATGAATGGGCGGCTTGCGCCACCAACATACCAAAACCATCGCTGACATTATTCAGACCTAAGGATTTACAGTAGGCAATAAAAGGCGTATCGCTGCCTTTGGCATATTGCATGTCATAACAGGCGTGGACCTCTGATAAGATTGAGGCATCAACAGCGGCGGTATGTCCGCTTAATCCAGCCGAAGTTGCATTGATCACTAAATCGTAGGTTTGCGCGGGAATCGCACCCATCGCGACAGCTTCAATTGTGCCGTAAGGCTTGAACTTATCTGCCAGTTGTTGTGCTTTTTCTAGGGTGCGGTTAGCCAAGACAATCTGCTGCTGTGCTTCCAATAAAGGCAGTAATACTCCTTTGGTTGCTCCGCCAGCACCTAAAATTAAAATGCGTTGTTGTGGCTGAATCCAACCTAAGCGTTGTAAATCTGTCACTAAACCAATGCCATCGGTATTGTCCGCATAAAGTTTGCCGTTAGATAATTTTTTTAGTGTATTACAGGCTTCTGCCAGTTTCGCCCGTTCGCTATGTTCGTCAGCGAGCGCATAGGCGCGTTCTTTAAATGGTGCAGTGATATTGCAACCTTGTGCTCCTTCAGAAAAAAAGGCCTGCAATTGCTGCTCAAAATCCTCAAGATCACCTAATTTGGCAACATATTCCATCGTTTGCTGGGTTAGCTTGGCAAATAAGCGATGAATCAACGGGGATTTACTTTGGGCAATCGGATTGCCCCAAACGGCATAGTGCTGCATATCTTATCCTTGTCTGAATAGTTGGTTTGTGAGCAAATCGCGAATTTCCGATGGATTTTGTGCTTGGCCGACTGCTTCATCAAGCACGGGAAAATCTGCCCCAAATTGGGAACGCACAGCATCTGCGTTGCGGCAAGGTGATAAACCAGTTAAATTCGCACTGGTCGAGGTGAGGGCAAAGCCTGTTTTTTCGCATAAGGCTTTGACGGCAGGATGAGTACATAAACGCACCGCAATGCTATTAAATTGCCCCGTCAGAAAATGTGGGACTTCTGCCTTTGCCGGCACCACCCAGGTGATTGGATGTTCATATTGTGCCTGTAAGCGTGCAAGCTGTTCGTCAGACAAATGGGAAAAATCAACAAAAGGCTGCAAAAAATGCAAGCTCGGCGCGACTAAAATAAGGCCTTTTTCAATCGGACGTTGTTTTAAATCAAGCAATTTTCTGACCGCACTTTCACTTAGTGGATTACAGCCCAAACCGAATACCGCCTCAGTAGGATAGGCAACGACTTCGTCTTGCATTAAACGGGTGGCAATTTGTTGTACATTCATTTTTCGTTCTCAAAAATATGTCGACAGCCTTTATTCGCACACTGCCACACTTGCTGTTCGGCATTTTCACTTTTTAATAGCGCAAGTGGAAAATGGCATTGTGGACAAGGCATGGCATAGGGTTTTGCCGGCAAGGAAAATTTACAATGGGGAAAGTTATCGCAACCATAAAAGATTTTCCCTTGTCGTCCGCGACGGGCAACCAAATGTCCTTTATGGCATTCCGGGCAGTCTATAGATTGTTCTTCATCCTGTTGCTCATGCACCACAAAATCACAATCGGGATAATGACTACAACCGATGAACATGCCAAAGGCACCTTGTTTGAGTTGGAGTGGATTGCCACATTGCGGGCAGGTCTCATCAAGCTCTTTCAACACCTTATGTTCCACCTTATGCAAGGGGCGCAAATAATCACAGGCGGGATATGCGGTACAACCTAAAAACAGTCCCTTTTTACCCTGTTTCATTTGCAGAGGCGCGCCGCATTGTGGGCAATATTCTTCGTGTTTTGTGTGTTGGAAAAGACTTTGACTCATACGCTGTCCCTATGCTTGTAGCATTACTTCCAATTCTTCTTGGACCGCTAACCAATCCATTTCGACTTCTTCCAATGCTTTCTTCACCTCTACTTGCAGTGCCAAAAGTGCGGTCAATTTTTCTTTATTTTCTGCACTGTATAGTTCGGAATCTGCCAATTGGTTTTCAATCTCCGCAAGTTTGGAGGCATGCTTATTCATTTTTTCCTCCAATTGAGAGATTTGTTTACGAAGAGGTGCAGTTTGTTGGCGAAGTTCGGCCTCACGACGTTTTTGTTCCTTGCGATTTTGCATGGAATTTTCATTGTCGTCATTTTTCTCCGAGGATTTATTTTCTGGTGCACTGTTTTGTTCGTTAAGCCATTTTTGATAATCCTCTAAGTCGCCTTTGAATTCTTCCACTTTTTTATCGTGTACCAAATAGAATTCTTCCACGGTATTACGTAGTAAGTGACGATCATGGGAAACCACCACCAAAGAGCCCTCATAATCCACCAGCGCTTCGGTCAATGCCTGACGCATATCCAAATCCAAATGGTTAGTTGGTTCATCGAGCAGCAATAAGTTTGGTCGTTGCCAAACAATCAGTGCAAGCACCAAACGAGCTTTTTCTCCACCGGAAAAGGCTTTCACCTCTTGGTTAACTTTGTCACCATGGAACGCAAAACTCCCAAGATAATCCCGTACCTGTTGCTCCGTTTGCTCTGGTGCGAGTTTCTGCATGTGCCAGAGAGCGGATTCGTCTGCACGTAGCGTATCAAGCTGATGTTGCGCAAAATAGCCAAGTTGCACGCCTTTAGCTAATTGTACTGTACCAGAAAGGGCGGTGAGCTCACCGGCTAACAATTTGATTAAGGTTGATTTTCCTGCACCATTTTTCCCGAGCAAACCAATGCGTGAACCCGGTACTAAATTCAGCTTAATTTTACTTAAAATTTCTACCACACTTTCGCCGCTGCCATAACCTGCGCTCGCCTGCTCAATCATCACTAAAGGATTCGGCAAGGATAGTGGTGGACGGAATTCAAAAGTAAAAGGATTATCCACATAAGCCGGTGCAATCAGTTCCATGCGCTCTAAGGCTTTCATACGGCTTTGTGCTTGTTTAGCTTTGGTCGCTTTGGCTTTAAAGCGGTCGATATATTTTTGTAAATGAGAGATTTTTTGTTGTTGCTGACGATACATCGCTGTTTGTTGTGCTAATTTGGTTGCCCGCTGCACTTCAAAGGAAGAATAATCGCCCGTGTATTCATTGAGCTTCTGATTTTCGATATGGAGGATTTTTGTCACAATCGGATCGAGAAAATCACGGTCGTGGGAAATTAATACCAAGGTGCCTTGATATTGCACTAACCAACGTTCTAACCAAATAACCGCATCCAAATCCAAATGGTTGGTCGGCTCATCCAGCAATAATAAATCCGATGGACAAAGCAATGCTTGCGCCAAATTCAAGCGCATACGCCAACCACCAGAGAAGGATTTCACCGGTTGAGCGATTTCTTCTTGGTTAAAACCTAAACCATGCAATAAGGAAGCTGCGCGAGATTGAATTGTCCAAGCATCCAAGGTTTCTAATTGCCCGTGAATGCGCGCAATCGCATGGCCATCATTACGTTCATTGGCTTCATTAAGTTCCTGCTGCA
>CAUUXN010000045.1:0-14002 GCA_963548985.1 uncultured Haemophilus sp.
GCTACCCCAAAAATTCTCATCGTGGAAGATGAAGCGGTAACCCGTAATACGTTAAAAGGAATTTTTGAAGCTGAGGGCTATGAGGTATTACAAGCACAAGATGGTGCCGAAATGTATCGTCAGTTAAACTCAGAAACGGTTAATCTCATTGTATTAGATATCAACTTACCTGGTAAAAATGGTTTATTACTGGGTCGTGAATTACGTGAAAAAACACCCATCCCTTTGATTTTCCTTACTGGGCGAGATAATGAAGTCGATAAAATTTTAGGTTTAGAAATTGGGGCCGATGATTATCTTACAAAGCCATTTAACCCTAGAGAACTGACTATTCGTGCACGAAATTTATTACATCGTACGATGACACTAAATGGCAAAGAAACCCATTTACAACGTGAGAACTATCGTTTTAATGGGTGGACACTGGATTTAAATAGCCATAATTTAATCACACCTGAAGGCGTTGAATTTAAACTGCCTCGTAGTGAATTCCGTGCTATGTTGCATTTCTGCGAAAACCCTGGCAAATTGCAAACTCGTGAAGAATTATTGCTAAAAATGACAGGACGTGAATTAAAACCACAAGATCGTACTGTAGATGTAACAATTCGTCGTATTCGGAAACATTTTGAAGATCATCCTAATACCCCAGAAATCATTGCTACCGTGCATGGTGAAGGCTATCGTTTCTGTGGTGAATTAGAAGAATAATTGATCATTTAGTAATAAAAGGCTGAGTCAAATCAGCCTTTTGTTTTTTGCTATCCACGGCGAGATTCGGTAAAATCAACGCCAATTTACGATTAATAAACAACGGATAACAATGACCAAGAAAAAAGTCAAAGTCGGCTCCAACACCATTGCGTTAAATAAACGAGCTCGACACGAATATTTTATTGAAGATGAAATTGAAGCCGGCCTTGAATTACAAGGTTGGGAAGTGAAATCAATGCGCGCAGGTAAAGCCAATATCAGCGACAGCTATATCATTTTTAAAAACGGCGAAGCTTATTTATTTGGTGCGACCATTCAACCATTAAGCTTGGCCTCGACCCACGTGGTTTGCGATCCGACGCGTACACGTAAGCTTTTATTGAATAAACGTGAACTAGATAATCTTTTCGGTAAATCAAGCCGTGATGGTTTTACTATTGTTGCCCTTTCTCTTTATTGGAAAGGCCCTTGGGCTAAGATCAAAATCGGTCTTGCGAAAGGTAAAAAACAACATGATAAACGTGATGATATTAAAGAACGTGAATGGAAAGTGGCGAAAGAGCGTATTATGAAAAATGCGCATCGGGGATAACTCTCCGACCAAACAGACAAAATGCCTTTCAACCGAAAGGCATTTTTCTTTTTCTCAATATGAAAAAAATTCTCATGGTTATGAATAAAAGTACATTGATAATCATTCTCTTTTGAATTAGTATCTTCGCCCAATTCTTTTCGTTATATAAGGAGCTCTAATGAAAAAAGGCATTCACCCTGAAAATTATCGTACCGTTTTATTTTATGATTCCAACGCGAAACAAGGCTTTCTGATCCGTTCTTGTGCTAAAACTAACAACACCATGAAATGGGAAGATGGTAATGAATACCCTGTATTTATGTGTGATACTTCATCTGCTTCCCACCCGTTTTATACCGGTAAAACTCGTCAAATTGGTAACGAAGGTCGTGCAAGTGAATTTGCAAGCCGTTACGGTAAATTTGGCGCATTTAAATCAAAATAGGAATATTCAATGAAAGTATTATCTTCACTCAAAAGCGCAAAAAACCGTCCTGGCTGCAAAATTGTTCGTCGCCACGGTGTCGTTTATGTTATTTCGAAAACCAACCCTCGCTTTAAAGCGCGTCAAGGTGGGAAAAAGAAAGGTTAACCCCAATAAAAAAGAGCGGTCAAATTTCCGCTCTTTTTTTCATTTAGGCATTAAGGTTTGTAAATAAACTCAACACCTTCTTCATCTTCTTCGTCCCAATCATCCCAGTCGTCATCTTCATCATCAAATTGATGTTCAGCGAGCTGTTCTTGATGGTAGTCTTCCCATTTGAATTTCACTTCTTCTGGTTTATTTTCTTCTACTTCCGCATCACGTGGATTTGCTTCAATGAAATCCATAATATCACGACAAAGTGGTGGCACATTTTTACCGGTTGCGGCAGAAATAAGGTGATACCCTTCTTCCCAACCAAGACGTTCGGTAATCTTTTGAGCACGTTCATGCGCCTCTTCTTCAGTCATCGTATCAATTTTATTGAAGACTAACCAGCGCGGTTTATCTGCCAATTTTTCGCTATATTGGAATAATTCTGACTCGATGATCGCAATATTATCAGCAGGATCGGATTCATCAATTGGGTTAATATCTACTAAATGAATTAACACACGACAACGTTCTAAGTGTTTTAAGAAACGAATACCTAAACCTGCGCCATCTGATGCACCTTCAATCAATCCAGGAATATCGGCCACCACAAAGCTATGGCTCTCATCCACTTTCACTACGCCTAAACTTGGCACTAAAGTGGTAAATGGATAATCAGCGACTTTTGGTTTTGCAGCTGAAACGGCACGAATAAAGGTCGATTTACCTGCATTCGGCAAACCAAGCATCCCGACATCCGCAAGAAGCATTAATTCTAATAATAAATCACGTTTTTCCCCTGGTGTACCCATGGTTTTTTGGCGAGGTGCACGGTTCACTGAAGATTTAAAACGTGTGTTCCCTAAACCATGATAACCACCTTTCGCCACTAACATTTTGGCACCATGCTTTGTTAAATCACCAAGCACTTCTTTGGTGTCATTATCAATTGCACGCGTTCCCACTGGTACACGTAATGTAATATCTTTACCTCGGCGACCTGTACAATCTGAGCTATGTCCGTTCTCACCACGCTCTGCGGCAAAACGTTTTGTAAAGCGATAATCGATCAAAGTATTTAAGTTTTCGTCTGCAACCAAATAAACATCACCGCCATCACCGCCATCGCCACCATCTGGGCCGCCTTTAGGGATAAATTTTTCACGGCGGAAACTTACACAACCGTTTCCACCATCCCCTGCTTCCACACGAATCAGGGCTTCATCAATAAATTTCATAAAAACTCTCCAATATTTAACCGCACTTTACTTTGATTGCGGTAATAACTTATGTCCGATTGCCGACAAAATTGCTCCGCATACTACAACAAACGCCCCAATATAGCTAATCATATTTAATTCTGGCGCGGCAAAATTCTCAGGGCTCACATAATGGGCAAGATGGACAAAGAAAATGGTAAAGAGTGGTACTAAGGTAATCACAACGCTTACTTTAGAAACTTCCCAACGATTAATGGCTTCAGCATAAGCGCCATAACCAAATAACGTATTCAAGCAGCAATAAACAAAACAACCGAATGCAAACGGGGTGAGGTTACTCACTTGTGAAAATTCAGCTACAGGTGTAAAGACTAAAAGACAGCCGAAATACATCATTAATAAAATTTGTTGCGAACTAAAACGACGAAGCATGAGCTTTTGTGCCATACCATAAGCAACCCAAACTAATGAGGCGGTAAGGCTTAGTAAGACACCCGTTAAATAACCACTCTCTCCTTTAAACACCTCAAGCTTATCATTGAAGAAAAGTATTAATCCAGCCAATAACAAACCTAAGCCAATTTTTTGATGTAATCCGAGCTTTTCTTTAAAGACAAAAATACCGCAAATTAACATACCAAAAGAAGAAAAATGAATAAAAATTTGGGCTGAAGAAGGATCGATAAAATTAAGTGAGCTATTAAATAAAAAGAAATTACCCGCTAATCCTGCTACACCTATGAGTACAAGCCAAATGAAACGACCACCTTTCGAAAATTGTGGCAATTTTTTCTTGTAACCTAGCAGAATCAATAGTGCAAGAGAAGCTACCGCAAATCGATACCAAACGATCGTTTGTGGTGTCATCACTAATAGAACCTGTTTTAACGCAATAGGTAAAGATCCCCACGCCATCGCTGTAATTAAAGCGAAGAGAAAACCTAAAAGCGGTTGTTGTTTCATGATATCTTCCTTTATTTTACTAAAGTGCAGTTAGGAATTAAGATAAATTTCGACTAAGAAATATCAAGATAAGCAATAGTGCCAGAATAACAAATGTGATTGATGATTGTAAATTACAGATAAAAAAGAAAACGCCCCACAGATAATGCGGGGCGTTTAAGAATCAGATGTAAAATTATTCAGTTACAATACTTACGTATTTACGGCTTTTCTCGCCTTTAACTTCAAATTTTACTTTACCGTCAGCGGTAGCAAATAAGGTGTGGTCACGACCCATACCTACGTTGTTACCTGCGTGGAATTTAGTACCACGTTGACGTACAATGATGCTACCTGCTAATACAGATTCGCCACCGAAACGTTTAACACCAAGGCGTTTAGCTTCAGAATCACGACCGTTACGAGTTGAACCACCAGCTTTTTTAGTTGCCATCTACTTGATCTCCTCTGAAATTATGCTTGAATCCCAGTGATTTTCACTTCTGTGAACCACTGACGATGACCTTGTTGTTTACGGCTGTGTTTACGACGACGGAACTTAACGATTTTAACTTTATCGCCACGACCTTGTGCCACAACTTCAGCCACTACTTTCGCGCCAGCTACTACTGGTGCACCAATTTTAACATCTTCACCATTAACGACCATCAACACTGAGTCGAACTCAACTGTTGCGCCAGTTGCAAGTTCAAGTTTTTCTAAACGAACTACTTGACCTTCGCTCACACGGTGTTGTTTACCGCCACTTTGGAAAACTGCGTACATAAATACTCCGCTATAATTGTGCTTCTCCGTTACTATTTTCGGTCCGCACTTCAAAATTCATATAAATAGGTCGCAAATTCTACGGAAAAAACGACTCGATCGCAAGCACTTATTTGCAATAAAATAAAAAAAAGCGCTTTTCCTCGAGTTTAATTTCAGAAACCCTGAAAAATCGGGTAAAATTCACCCCACTTTTCTTTTATATACACAACCATCGAACCAAATGAAGATGAACAAACAAGATTTAATGGATATGCATGCAATCCAAGCATTAACAGATGCGGATATGCAGAAAGTCAACCAAGCTATTTTAGCACAAATTAACTCCGATGTGCCGATGGTTAATCAGCTTGGTTTTTATATTGTGCAAGGTGGCGGAAAACGTATTCGACCACTTATTGCGGTTTTAGCGGCGCGTGCATTAGGCTACGAAAGCGATAAAGTGGCCACTTGTGCTACCTTTGTAGAATTTATTCACACCGCTTCTTTATTACATGATGATGTGGTAGATGAATCGGATATGCGTCGTGGTCGGGCAACGGCAAACTCAGCCTTTGGTAATGCGGCTAGCGTATTAGTGGGAGACTTCATTTATACTCGCGCATTCCAATTAGTGGCGCAGTTACAATCTCTAGATATTCTTCGCATTATGGCGGACGCCACCAACGTGTTGGCGGAAGGTGAAGTTCAACAATTGATGAATGTGAATGATCCGGATACCACGGAAGAAAGCTATATGCGTGTGATTTATAGTAAAACAGCTCGTTTATTTGAAGTGGCGGCGCAATCTGTGGCGATTGTTGCGGGTGCTGAAAAATCAATTGAAACCGCATTTCAAGAATATGGTCGCTATCTCGGTACCGCATTCCAATTAGTAGATGACGTGCTAGATTACAGCGCAAACGCTGCAGCATTAGGTAAAAATGTGGGTGATGACCTCGCTGAAGGTAAACCAACTCTTCCTTTATTACACGCAATGCGTCATGGTAATCCACAACAAGCCGCACTTATTCGCGAAGCCATTGAACAAGGCGGAAAACGTGATGCGATCGATGAAGTGCTTGCGATTATGGCAGAACATAAATCCCTCGATTACGCAATGGATCGAGCGAAACAAGAAGCTCAAAAAGCGGTTGATGCCATTGCCTTATTACCTGAAAACGAATACAAAAAAGCCTTAATTTCACTGGCTTATTTATCGGTAGACCGAACTTATTAATATGACTGAAGAACAAATTCAACCGCAAAGTGCGGTCGATTCTCAAGCTAAATTTCAAAGACCACGTAAACAAAAAGTGCGTAAGGATCCCAATGCGCCTTTTATTCGTGAAAAACTCGAATTACCTGAAGGACATAATAAGTTACTTCTCCACTCCTGCTGTGCGCCTTGCTCAGGTGAAGTAATGGAAGCCATTTTAGCCTCAGGTATTGAGTTTACGATTTATTTTTACAACCCGAATATTCATCCATTGAAAGAATATTTAATTCGTAAAGAAGAAAACATCCGTTTTGCCCAAAAATTTGGGATTCCATTTATTGATGCAGACTACGATCGCCAACAATGGTTTGATCGTGCAAAAGGCATGGAATGGGAACCTGAACGAGGCATTCGCTGCACCATGTGTTTTGATATGCGTTTTGAAAAAGCTGCTGAATATGCTCATGAGCATGGTTTCCCTGTATTTACCAGCTGCCTTGGTATTTCTCGCTGGAAAGATATGGATCAAATTAATGGTTGTGGTCACCGTGCGGCTGAAAAATATGATGATGTGATTTATTGGGATTACAACTGGCGTAAAGCAGGTGGATCGCAACGCATGATCGAAATCAGTAAACGCGAACGTTTTTATCAGCAAGAATATTGTGGCTGTGTTTATTCTTTACGAGATAGCAATAAATGGCGTGAAGAAACAGGGCGGCAAAAAATTGAAATTGGTAAACTCTATTACACGCCAGATTAAAAAACACATAAAAAAAGAACCGCACTTTCAACATGCGGTTCTTTTTTATTTAATCTACGATGGTACGCCCACCTAATGCATTCTCTAAAGAATGATCTAACTGCTGAATTCGCGTACATAACACGTTTTCAATCTGGGCATTTTTATTCTTTTCTTGGGTTAATTCAAAACTTAAATTCAAGGCAACAATAGAAAGCACTCGGTCTAATTGTAATAAACCTGTACGCTCTTTCATTTCAGACACTTGAAGATCTAAATTACGCGCCGCTTGACGCAAAATCTCTTCTTGTTCTGCAGGGACATTCAAGCGCAGCACTTGCCCTAATACAACAACTTCAACCAGTTTTAATGACATGTTATTCCCTTATGTTGAATGCTCAAGTGAGCCTATTATGCCACAGCCAAACGCCTTCGTCATACTTTTTACGTTTAATTGACCGCACTTTATCCGTTCGCCCCATTTCGCAATTTACGCTATAATGCGACACTTTTCATTATTTTTGAACGGAATATTTATGCCAACTATCGCTCCTAATCCATTAGTCCTAGTGGACGGTTCATCTTATTTATATCGTGCTTTTCATGCTTTTCCGCCACTCACCAATTCAGCCGGCGAGCCGACTGGTGCCATGTACGGTGTATTAAATATGCTCAAAAGCCTGATTTCGCAAGTGCAACCGAGCCATATTGCGGTAGTCTTTGATGCAAAGGGCAAAACGTTCCGTGATGAAATGTTTGAACAATATAAATCCCATCGTCCACCGATGCCGGACGATCTGCGCAAACAAATTCAGCCATTGCACGATATTATCCGTGCCCTTGGCATTCCTCTGTTAGTCATTGAAGGCGTGGAGGCTGACGATGTCATCGGTACCTTAGCGGTAGCGGCTTCTAAAACCAATCAAAAAGTCTTGATTAGTACCGGTGATAAGGATATGGCACAACTGGTGGATGACAACATTATGTTGATCAACACCATGAATAACACCTTATTAGATCGCGAGGCCGTGATTGAAAAATACGGTATTCCGCCAGAACTCATCATTGATTACTTAGCGCTAATGGGCGATAGCGCCGATAATATTCCAGGCGTTGCGGGTGTCGGTGAAAAAACGGCTCTCGGTCTCTTGCAAGGTATCGGCAGCATGGCAGAGATTTATGCCAACTTAGACAAAGTGGCCGAATTGCCAATTCGTGGGGCAAAAAAATTAGGGGATAAATTATTGGCTGAAAAAGAAATGGCCGATTTATCCTATCGTCTTGCCACGATCAAAACCGATGTCGCTCTCGATATCACTCCGGAACAACTTACCCTTGGTGCAAGCAATAACGATCAACTCACTGAATATTTCGGCCGTTATGAATTCAAACGTTGGCTCAATGAAGTGATGAATGGTGCTGATTCCATTACTAATAATAACGAACGACCAACCAAGATTAATCACTATCAAGCTACGCCTGCGCTCGCTCAAAATAATGACGATGAAACATTGCCGGCAATTCAAATTGATCGTAGCCGTTATGAAACCTTGATCACCGAATCGGATTTAAATCGTTGGGTAGACAAACTCAATCAAGCCAAACTTTTTGCTCTAGATACTGAAACCGATAACTTAGATTATATGGCTGCCAACTTGGTGGGCATTTCCTTTGCGTTCGAAAACGGTGAAGCGGCTTATTTACCGCTACAATTAGATTATTTAGGCGCACCAAAAACGCTTGAAAAAACAACCGCACTTGCTCTGTTAAAACCGATTTTAGAAAATCCTGCTATTCAAAAAGTCGGGCAAAACTTCAAATACGATCTCACTATTTTTGCTCGTAATGGTATTGATGTGCAAGGTGTGGCTTTCGATACTATGCTTGAATCCTACGTGCTCAACAGCACAGGCCGTCATAATATGGACGATCTGGCGAAACGTTATTTAGGGCATCAAACCATCAGTTTTGAAGAGATTGCAGGCAAAGGTAAAAATCAGCTGACCTTCAACCAAATTCCGTTGGAAAAAGCCGCCGAGTACGCTGCGGAAGATGCTGATGTAACGATGAAGCTGCAGCAAGTGCTATGGGAAAAACTCTCTAAAGAACCTACTCTTAAAAAACTCTTTAAAGAAATGGAATTGCCGTTGTTAGGCGTACTTTCCCGTATGGAACGTCGCGGTGTTTTAATTGATAGCGATGCGCTATTCCTACAATCCAACGAAATTGCTAACCGTTTAAGTGAATTAGAAGAACAGGCCTATGTCTTGGCGGGACAGCCATTTAATTTAGCCTCTACCAAACAATTACAGGAAATTTTATTTGATAAATTAGGTTTGCCGGTCATTCAAAAAACACCAAAAGGGGCGCCATCCACCAACGAGGAAGTATTGGAGGAACTCGCATTTAGCCATGAATTGCCGAAAGTGTTGGTAGAACATCGTGGTCTCAGCAAACTAAAATCGACCTACACTGATAAATTACCGCAAATGGTAAATCCGCAAACTGGTCGAGTGCATACTTCCTACCATCAAGCGGTGACAGCCACCGGTCGTCTTTCATCAAGTGATCCGAATTTACAAAATATTCCGATTCGTAATGAAGAAGGTCGTCGTATTCGTCAGGCATTTATTGCGCGCGAAGGCTTTACTGTTGTGGCAGCCGACTATTCGCAAATCGAGCTACGCATTATGGCGCACCTATCACAGGATCAGGGCTTAATTAATGCCTTTACCCAAGGCAAAGATATTCACCGCTCTACTGCGGCAGAAATCTTTGGTGTCTCACTAGATGAAGTGACTTCCGAACAACGTCGTAATGCTAAAGCGATTAACTTCGGGTTAATTTACGGTATGTCAGCCTTTGGCTTATCGCGTCAACTCGGTATTGGCCGTGCCGATGCTCAGAGCTATATGGATTTGTATTTCAAACGCTATCCGGGCGTACAAACTTTTATGCACGATATTCGCGAAAAAGCCAAAGCCCAAGGCTATGTAGAAACCCTATTCGGCCGTCGTTTATATCTGCCAGATATTAACTCTTCTAATGGTATGCGCCGTAAAGCTGCCGAACGTGTCGCGATCAATGCACCAATGCAAGGCACCGCCGCAGACATTATTAAACGTGCCATGATTCAATTGGATCAAAAACTACAAAACGATCCCGATATTGCGATGATTATGCAGGTGCATGATGAATTGGTGTTTGAAGTGCGGTCAGAAAAAGTCGCGTTTTATAGCGACCTCATCAAAACACAAATGGAAAGTGCCGCTGATTTAGTGGTGCCATTGATTGTAGATGTGGGGCAAGGCACTAACTGGGATGAGGCTCACTAACAAATTTAGTCATGAATAAAGTTATTAGAAGTCACCTATTTACGGCTGAACGCGCTTGGGGAGCCCTTGATATTACCAATATGAATGGCATTTCCGTGCGTCTTCACTGGACAGATAAACCTTACAAATGGCATATCAATGACGGTGAAGAAGTCTTTGCTGTCATGGATGGTACGGTGGAAATGCGCTACAAAGAAGAGGGCCAAGAGAAAGCCGTATTACTCCATACGGGTGATATTTTTTATGCGGATATCGGTACCGAACATGTTGCTCATCCACAAGGCGAAGCACGTATATTAGTCATAGAGAAAGAAGACAGTATTTAATAAATTAAAAGAATTTTATGAATCAAGAAAGACTCAACGAAATCGAAAAACCATTAATTCAAATTGTAGAACGCGATGTCGTTCCTGCACTTGGCTGTACTGAACCTATCTCTCTGGCGCTTGCAGCAGCAACGGCAGCTAAATATTTAGGCAAAACACCTGAACGTATTGAAGCCAAGGTGTCACCAAACTTAATGAAAAATGGATTAGGCGTTGCGGTACCTGGAACAGGCATGGTGGGCTTGCCTATTGCCGCGGCGATTGGTGCTTTAGGCGGTGACCCAGGGGGTGAATTAGAGGTATTAAAACACATCACACCAGAACAAGTTTCACAAGCCAAAGCGATGCTTGATAACAAGCTGGTGAATGTGGATATTCATCAAACCGATCATATTTTATATTCGGAAGCCGTGTTGTTTGCAGATAAGGACCGAGTGAAAGTAGCCATTCAAGATCAACACACAAACATCATTTTAATTGAAAAAAATGGCGAAGTTGTTTTTGAGAAAGAACACGATGAATGTGCTGATTGCGATCCTTATGATATTTTCAAACAGGTGAGCGCACGTGAAATCTTTGAATTTTCTTGTGAAGTCCAGCTCGATAAAATCAGCTTTGTCGGACAAGCTGCCGCACTCAACCGTGCTTTGTCTGACGAAGGATTACGCGAAAATTACGGTTTGCACATTGGCAGAACATTGCGTAAACAAGTCGGTAGCGGTTTAATGTCAGACGATTTGCTCAGCAAAATTATGATCGAAACCACTGCAGCCTCCGATGCGCGTATGGGTGGGGCTACATTGCCAGCAATGAGCAATTCTGGTTCAGGCAACCAAGGGATTGCCGCGACTATGCCCGTGGTTGTGGTCGCCGATTATTTAAACGTGAATGAAGAAAAACGTCTCCGAGCCCTCTTCTTATCACACTTAATGGCTATTTATATCCACAGCAAATTACCTAAACTGTCAGCCCTTTGTGCGGTAACAACTGCCTCTATGGGGAGCTGTGCAGGCATTGCCTATTTGCTTACGGGCAAATTTGAAACCGTGAGCATGGGGATTTGCAGCATGATTGGTGACATCAGCGGAATCATCTGCGATGGCGCATCCAATAGCTGTGCAATGAAAGTATCCACCAGCGTAGCTTCTGGCTATAAATCAGTTCTCATGGCAATGGATGAAACCCATGTGACAGGCAATGAAGGTATCGTTGAACACGATCTCGATCGCACTATCGACAATCTATGCTCGATTGCGTCTAAGAGTATGCACCATATTGATCGCCAAGTGATTGAAATTATGGTGAGCAAACCCTGCCCTTAATATCGTGATAACTTACGATAAAGAGCTCTCAGAAAAACACACAAATTTCTGACCGCACTTTTTTTATATCAAAAAAACATATTTTCTAGCCAAAAGTTATTGGCGCTACCTTCTTATTTTTTTAGAAAATACCAACCTACTTAGTTCTAAAAGAGAAGGAATATTTATGCTTTTAACCGGATTACTTTGCGGAATTTTACTCGGATTTGTGATGCAGCGTGGGCGCTTTTGTATTACTGGCGCATTTCGCGATATGTATGTCACCAAAAATAACAAAATGTTTGTAGCCCTTCTATTGGCGATTACCGTGCAATCCATCGGTTTCTTTCTCTTAAAAGAAATCGGTGTATTAAATGTCGATCCAGCTGAAAATTTTGCCTTTTTAGCGGTGATTATCGGTGCCTTTGTGTTTGGTATCGGCATTGTTCTCGCTGGCGGTTGTGCAACAGGCACATGGTACCGAGCAGCAGAAGGCTTAGTCGGCAGTTGGGTTGCTTTATTCACTTATATGTTATTAAGTGCCATCATGCGTACTGGCCCATTAGGGGAATTCAATAAAACTTTACGTAGTATCAATATTGAACAACGAAATATTTACGATACATTCGGCATTTCACCTTGGTGGTTAGTCGCATTATTAACTTTAGTGACAGCCTTTTATGTATACAAACATCTCAGCAAACCAAGCATAAAAGTCGCGGCATTAAAACCAAAGAAAACGGGACTTGCCCACTTATTATTTGAAAAACGCTGGCACCCATTTTTCTCTGCCGTATCAATCGGATTAATCGCACTTGCCGCTTGGCCACTCAGTGTTGCTACGGGTCGTGAGTTTGGACTTGGAATCACTGGTCCATCAGCCAATATCATGCAATTCCTTGTTACTGGCGACGGTAAATTTATTAACTGGGGCGTATTCTTAGTCTTAGGGATTTTTATCGGGTCATTCATCGGCGCGAAAGCAAGTAATGAATTTCGTGTTCGCGTACCGGATGCCACCACGATTCTACGCAGCGGACTCGGCGGTATTCTCATGGGGATTGGGGCAACCCTTGCGGGTGGCTGTTCTATCGGTAATGGCTTAGTCGAAACTGCCTTTTTCTCTTGGCAAGGTTGGGTCTCATTGCCATTGATGATTCTCGGCACTTGGGTAGCAGCCTATTTCACCATTATCCGTCCACAACGTTTAAAACTAGCAAAAGCATCATAAGGAGTTTATATGATCGTTAAATTACCAACACTCGGCCTTGTTTGCCCCTTTCCTCTCGTTGAAGCAAAGGAAGCTATGGCTAAGTTAAATAAAGGCGATGGCCTAGAAATTGAATTCGACTGCACACAAGCCACTGAAGCCATTCCCGCTTGGGCGGCTGAAGAAGGTTATGAAGTGACAAACTTCGAACAAATTGATGATGCGAAATGGTCAATTACCGTAATTAAATAATAAAAAAGTGCGGTCAGAAAAATATATAAATTTCTGACCGCACTTTTGCTTTAATGAATCGAAATAATTAAATCAATTCGACTGGTACTTTCACCACTAATTTTTTCACAAAACTTGATTTGCCGTTTACGGTGCAACCCGGTTTATGTGGTTCATAAGGGAAAAAGACGGCGAACATTTTTGGTAAAAGTGTTACGGTGCTTTTATCTTCAATTTGTGGAGTAAGTTGGTAATCATCGGCATCACGATATTCATCGTATAAGCTGAGATTTGGATAAGTTGCGCTTACTTCAACATTCTCTTCACCTCGAATAAGTAATTGAATATCTAGATATTTATGGTGAAGTTCAGCTTGTTTGCTATCCGCTTCAACCGTATCAAATTCCATGACATTCATATAAACTTGCTCGCTTAAATCATGACGGCCATTTTCTAATGCTTCAAGATCTAACGTGTTGAGGTGATCGCAAATGTCCGCGATAACTTTTGGTAAACCCACTTTGAAATTTGGGTTATTTAATGCACTGATAATCATAGTGTCTCCTTACGTATGTATTTGTATGAGAATATGATAACAAGTTGCTTATATTAAATAAAGTTACCAATAAATTTAAAACTCTGTATAATAAGCGAGCTTTATTTTCTGCATTAGCGTGCGGCTATCAAAAGAAATTTTTAAACGCCCAAAGTGCGGTCATTTTTTCGAGAGATTTCTTTTGCTAGTCGCAATCTGGAAAATAAAGCTTTGTTTTAAATATTATTTTGAAGGAAAACATTGTGAATCCAATTGTTAAACAATTTAAATACGGTCAACATACCGTTACT
>CAUUXN010000046.1:0-13990 GCA_963548985.1 uncultured Haemophilus sp.
AATTGGATAGGGAAGTAACAAAAGGCTTCGCCAAATCGCCACACCAAGCCAAAATCCCCAGTATTTAGGGGCTAGAAAGTGCGGTTGAAATTGAGGGAGTTTTTCGTTTTTCATAATTCTTTTCTGGTTAGTTCGGCGTGTAGTTTATCGCAAATTTGAGTTGTGGTAAAATTGCGCCAAATTTTTATTATTCCAACAGAGAGATTTCAAAATGGCTCAATATTCTGCCAATTTTAATCAAGCAAAAGTATTAGTGTTAGGCGATGTCATGCTTGACCGTTACTGGTTTGGTGCAACTAATCGTATTTCACCGGAAGCACCGGTTCCTGTGGTTAGAGTACAAGATAATGAAGAGCGTGCAGGTGGTGCAGCAAACGTGGCGATGAATATTGCTTCTCTTAATGTCCCTGTGCAAATTTTAGGTTTAATTGGTCAAGATGAAACAGGCACAGCCTTAACCAATTTATTACAACATCAAAAAATTGATTGTAATTTTGTGGCATTGGATACTCACCCAACTATTACGAAATTACGCATTTTGTCTCGTCACCAACAATTACTTCGTTTGGATTTTGAAGAAGATTTCCAAAATGTGGAATGTCATGAGTTGCTTGCGAAATTAGAAGCCGAAGTGAAAAACTTTGGTGCGTTAGTGCTTTCTGATTATGGTAAAGGCACGTTAAAAGATGTGCAAAAAATGATTCAAATTGCACGCAAAGCAAACGTACCAGTCTTGATCGATCCAAAAGGCACAGATTTTGAGCGTTATCGTGGTGCGACTTTACTGACGCCAAATATGTCAGAGTTTGAAGCGGTGGTAGGTAAGTGTGATTCTGAAGAAGAAATCATTGAGAAAGGCTTAAAATTAATTTCAGACATCGAATTGACCGCACTTTTAGTGACCCGTTCTGAAAAAGGTATGACATTACTTCGTCCAAATCAAGAGCCGTTCCATTTGCCAACCGTTGCCAAAGAAGTATTCGATGTAACAGGTGCGGGTGATACAGTAATCAGTGTCTTAGCTACTGCACTTGCAGATGGTCGTTCTTTTGAAGAATCTTGCTATTTAGCCAATGTGGCGGCAGGTATTGTGGTCGGTAAATTGGGTACATCAACGGTTTCTACTGTGGAGTTAGAGAATGCGATCCATGGTCGTTCTGAAACCGGCTTCGGTATTATGTCAGAAAGCCAATTAAAAATGGCGGTCGA
This sequence comes from uncultured Haemophilus sp., assembly GCA_963548985.1. Taxonomy (GTDB): domain Bacteria; phylum Pseudomonadota; class Gammaproteobacteria; order Enterobacterales; family Pasteurellaceae; genus Haemophilus_D. Next base: position 1,210 of record CAUUXN010000046.1, read on the forward strand.
TCATGCTAAAGCTCGCGGTGAGAAAATCGTGATGACAAACGGTTGTTTCGATATTCTTCATCCAGGACATGTGTCTTACTTAGAAAATGCTCGCAAACTTGGCGATCGTTTAATTGTTGCGGTGAATACGGATGATTCAGTCAAACGCTTAAAAGGTGAAAGTCGTCCAATTAACAATCTGAATGCACGTATGGCTGTATTGGCAGGCTTAGCGTCAGTGGATTGGGTGGTTTCTTTTGATGAAGATACGCCGCAACGTTTAATCGGTGAGATTTTACCGGATTTATTAGTAAAAGGTGGCGATTACAAACCTGAAGAGATTGCAGGCAGCAAAGAAGTGTGGGCGAATGGTGGCGATGTTCGAGTATTGAATTTCGAAAATGGCTGCTCAACCACTAACGTAATTGAGAAAATCAAAGCGCTGAAAGATTAATTTATTAAGGAATGAGTAGAATAAAGCTTGCCTTTATCCTGCTCAATCGTTAAAATTCAGGCTCCTTGTCATCGCTGAGTTAGAGATCGGCGAATGATGTATTAATAACACTACCTTTTAGGAGTAAAAAATGTCTCTAAGTACTGAAAAAAAAGCAGCAATCGTTGCTGAATTTGGTCGCGATGCGAAAGATACAGGTTCTTCTGAAGTTCAAATCGCATTATTAACTGCACAAATCAACCACTTACAAGCTCACTTTGCAGAGCACAAAAAAGACCACCATGGTCGTCGTGGTTTATTACGTATGGTTTCTCGTCGTCGTAAACTTTTAGACTACTTAAAACGTACTGATCTTGCTTTATACCAAAGCACTATCGCTCGTTTAGGTTTACGTCGCTAATTTTTATTACGATAGTAAAAATAAAAGCCTTCGGATTGCCGAGGGCTTTTTTATTTTCTGCATATTGGAAGATAAAAAAACGGTCAAAAATTTGACCGCTCTTTTTTTAGTTATTAGTTCGCAATGCCTTTATGACGAAGTAATGCGTCTAATTGAGGTTCACGTCCACGGAAGCGTTTGAATAAGACCATTGGTTCTTCAGAGCCACCGCGAGTGAGAATTTCATCCAAGAAAGATTTACCGGTAACTGGATTGAAAATTCCTTCTTCTTCAAAGCGAGAGAAGGCATCTGCAGATAACACTTCAGCCCATAAGTAGCTGTAATAACCGGCTGCGTAACCGCCAGCAAAGATATGGCTAAAGCTATGTGGTGTTCTTGCCCATTCAACGCCTTTAATTACGGCAACTTTATCTTTCACTGCTTTTAAGGTATCAAGTACTTGGTTAGCTTTACCCTCTTCAAAAGTATGATGAAGGGTAAAATCAAACAAGCCAAATTCAAGCTGACGTAACACAAACATTGCCGCTTGATAGTTTTTCGCTTTCAGAAGTTGATTTAATTTTTCTTCTGGCAATGGTTCGTGCGTTTCAAAGTGACCCGAAATAAAATCAAGAGCTTCTTTTTCCCAACACCAGTTTTCCATAAATTGACTTGGAAGCTCTACCGCATCCCAAGGTACACCATTGATACCCGCGACATCAGGCACATCAACTTTGGTGAGCATATGGTGAATGCCGTGACCAAACTCATGGAAGAGAGTCGTGACTTCATCATGGGTGAATAGTGCAGGTTTATCACCAATAGGCGCGTTGAAGTTACAGGTTAAATAGGCAACAGGTTTTTGAATTGAACCGTCAGCATTACGTTTTCTACCGATGCAATCATCCATCCAGGCACCACCACGTTTATTTTCGCGTGCATAAAGATCGAGATAGAAACTGCCGCGTACTTCTCCCGTTTCATCAATTAAATCAAAGAAACGCACATCTTTATGCCAAGTATCTACGCCAAAACGTTCAACTGCACGAATATTAAAAATACGTTTAATTAATTCAAATAAGCCCGAAATAACGCGATCTTCAGGGAAATAAGGACGAAGTTCTTCATCATTGATCGCATATAAATGTTGTTTTTGTTTTTCAGAGTAGAAACTGATATCCCAAGGGGCAAGTTCCGTTATACCAAATTCTTTTTCACAATAAGCTTTGAGTTCCGCTAATTCTTTCTCTCCTTGTGCTTTTGAACGATCCGCAAGATTATTTAAGAAATCTAACACTTGTTGTGGATTTTCTGCCATTTTGGTCGCAAGTGAGCGTTCAGTATAGGTATTGAAACCTAGCAATTTCGCTAGTTCCACGCGTAACGTCATGATTTCTTCAATGATCGCTGTGTTATCCCATTTACCTGCGTTTGGACCTTGATCAGAAGCGCGAGTTGCATAAGCACGATACATTTCTTCGCGTAGTGCTGCATTTTCGCAATAGGTCATGATTGGCAAATAACTTGGAATTTCTAACGTAAAACGATAGCCTTTTAAGCCTTTACTTTCAGCAGATTGTTTTGCTGCAAGTAATGCAGATTCAGGAAGACCCGCTAATTGGCTTTCATCTTCAATAACCTTTTCCCAACCCATGGTGGCATCGAGTACATTATTGCTAAATTGTGCACTTAATTCTGATAAACGTGCCACAATCTCACCATAACGCTTTTGTTTTTCTTCGGACAAACCAATACCTGAAAGCTCAAAATCACGCAGTGCATTTTCAATGGCTTTTTTTTGTGCTACTGAATAAGTGGCAAATTCAGGACTATTTTTTAAGGCTAAATAAGCGTTGTATAAGCCTTTGTGTTGGCCTACCCAGGTGCTGTATTCAGAGAGTAGTGGTAAGCAGGCTTGGTATGCATCGCGTAATTCAGGACTGTTTTTCACTGAATTTAAATGAGAGATTGGTGACCAAGCGCGGCTTAGGCGTTCGCCTGCTTCAGAAAGCGGTTCAATAAAATTTTCCCAAGTAAAGTGCGGTTGTTTTAAAACTTGTTCAATGGCTTGACGGTTTTCTTCGATAAGTTCTTGGATTGCCGGTTGAATATGTTCTGGTTTGATTTGAGAAAACGGCGGTAAACCTTCAATATGAAGTAATGGATTAGACATAAATATTCCTTTTGCTAACAGTTTCTTTAGTAAGTTGCGACAAATTCTATAATATCAAGGTTGAAAAATCTAAAAAATCAGTAATAATTGCGTATCACTTTTATTTAGGAATAAGAATGAACGGCGTGTTATTGTTTTCTGGCTTAATCACTTTTTCGATTATAGCCGGTTTTGTTGCACTTAAATTTTTTCCCAAAAATCCTTTAATTAAAGCCATTTATATTATACTAGGCTGTATTTCTTTGGTTTTAGGCGTGATTGGTATTTTTCTACCATTTCTGCCGACTACACCTTTTTTATTGCTCACGCTTTATTCGTTTGCGCAAGGTTCTTCTCGTTTAGAACGTTGGTTCTTGGAGACGAAACTTTATCAAAAATACCTAAAATCCTTTAATGAGCGACGTTCATTAACGAAAAAAACAAAAATCTCTATTTTAACCTTTTCAACCACGATGCTTTTAATTGGTTTTTATTTTACTCCAAGTGTTGTGGGACGAACGATCATTGCGATTTTAATTGCGGTAAAATATTGGTTCTTTTTCTTTTGGATTAAAACAGAAGACGTTGAAAATGGATAATGCTTTCCTTACTTGGCTTAAAAGTGCGGTCATTTTGGGTGTCGTTTTTGGATTAAGCGGTTGTGACAAATTAAATAGCCCGAAATCTACAAACACGGCAACAGAAGAGAAACCAACACAAAGCCAGTCTATTGAACAAGAAAATACTTCAAAACCGAGTAGAACTTTACTGACTCGGGCGTTTACTCATTCTCCTTCTTTTGAGCCTTGGTTTGTGCGTTATCCTGAACAAGAAAACTTATTGCGCGATTTATATGAAGGCTTAACCGCTTATGATCAGGAAGGACGAATCGTGCCAGGTATCGCAGAAAGTTGGCAAACAAAAGACAACAAAACCTGGATCTTTACCTTACGTGAAGGGCTTCGTTGGTCAAACGGTGAACTTTTAGTCGCTCAAGATGTGATGCTTTCTTGGCAAGCACTGTCTCAATCCAATAGTCCATTAAGATCTTATTTGGCTTATCTTAATCTAAAAAATGCGAAAGGCGTTTTAGAAAAAAATAAACCTTTTAAGAGTTTAGGCATTTATGCGGAAAATGACCGCACTTTACGCATTGAGCTTGATAAACCAACACCGTATTTGCCGGAAATGTTGGCGCATATTAGCCTCGTGCCACAATATAGCGATCCTGATTCCCCTGTGACTAATGGGGCTTATATGATCGAAAGTGAAAGTGTGAGAAGCATACACTTAGCGAAAAACCCCTATTATTGGCAGAAAAATAATGTCGCTTTTGAACGCGTAGCTTATCTACCTTTTGTTGCGCCTAAATTGGCTGAATTTGATGTGGTGGTTGATGTGCCTGAAGTTCATTCAGATCTTCAGCATTTTCCGAAGCTTTGTGAGTATTTTTATGAATTTAATTTAAACGATCCTAAACTTGCTAAGGCAGATGTGCGTAAGGCGATTGCTTCGTTGGTTTCGGTTACGAATATTGTGAATAATGAGATTCCAGCGGCAATTCCAAGTTCTTATTTTTTACCGAAAGCTATGCTAAATGGACAAGATTCAAGATGGGAGCCCGTTGTTGCCGAGCAGTTATTGGCTCAAAATAAAATTGATGAAAGACATCCGCTACATTTAAATGTGCTCTATGATGATGCACCCTTGCATGTGAATATCGCGCAACGTGTAGTAGGGCAATTAACGCAGTCCGATATGTTGCGCGTGGATGCCCAACCCGTCAATTGGCAAACATTACAAATGAAACGCCAAAAGGGTGATTTCCAAGTCATTCGTTCTGGCTGGTGTGCAGACTTTAATCATCCTATGGCATTTTTAGGCTTGTTCTATTCTAAAAGTCCCGATAATAAAAATGGCTATGCTAATGCAGAATACGATCAACTTTTTGAGCAAGCACTGAGAAGCTTAAATGAAAAAGAGCGGTCAGAAATTTACTTAAAATTAAGTGAGAAGATCCAACAGGAAAACCTTGCTTTACCGCTTTTCCAATACACTACACCGGTTTATATTTCTCCAACTATTATGGGGGCGAAGAAAAATCCAGTGGGCGTCATTTACAGTAAGGATCTATGGCGAAAAGTTGAAAGCTAAAGCTGATTAAGAAAGTTGTTCATGATTTGGTGAACAACTTTTTTATTAAATTTTATAAAAAGCGTAGAGTAACACTGTTTACTTTTTATTTTTATGCGATACAATACACAACAAATCAACCTAGAGGGAAATCCTTATGTTAAAAATGAATGATTTGGTTAAGCTTAGTCAGACACCAAAATCCACGGTGCTGTACTATGTGAAAGAAGGTTTGTTGCCTGAGCCGGTGAAAGATAAACCGAATTTTCATCTCTATGATGAACATTGTGTGAAGTTACTCAGCTTTATTAAATATCTACAAAGCAATTTCAATGCGACGATTTCACAAATTAAAGCACTTTTTGCACATCCTCATTTTGATTGGAATAATCCTTATGAAAGTCTTATTGGATTATTAGACATCATCATGGGCGCTGAAAATGAAGTATTTTCAGTGGAGCAACTCTCTGCAGAATTTCATCTTTCTACTCAGCAAATCGAAGAGATGGTAGCGGAAGGATTATTGAATCCTCGTGAAGGCATTTTTACAGCAAAAGAACGTGATATTTTGGCGATCTTAGCTCGTTGTGATGAAGCCGAAATGGATGTAGTGAAAGCTTATTTAGCTGCAGCAAAAATGTTAGCAGAAAAAGAGGTGAATGTGACTTTAGCGGCATTAGCCAATAGTGAACAAAAAGATGAAAAATTAAAACATTTATTTGATTTATTATTGGTGTTAAAACCTTATCTCTTGAATATGAAAACCTTCAATCTTTATCAAGCGGAGAGTGCGAAATGAAACTCTTAAAATATGCTGGCTTTGTGCCTTATTTAGCCATTGCCTTTATTAATGCCAGTGTGGATTTGGCACATAAAATTACCATTCAAAATGTATTACTGAAAAGCTTTTCAGGTGAGAGTTTGGTGGTTTTAACGGCATTAATTAATGCCATGATTTTATTGCCGTTTATTTTCTTATTTTCCCCTTCGGCATTTATTAACGATAAATTTTCTCGCACCAATGTGATTCGTTATAGCAGTTTAGCGGCTGTGGTGATCAGTGCTGGGATTTTATTGAGTTATATGACGGGAATGTTTGCTATTTCCTTTGTATTGACATTGATTTTGGCAGCGCAAAGTGCGGTCTATTCTCCAGCCAAATATAGCATTATTAAATCAATTGTGGGCACTGAGAATATCGGTATGGCAAACGGTGTGATTCAAGCGCTCACCATTGTGGCCATTCTATTTAGTTCTTTTGCCTTTTCTTTCTTCTTTGAAGCGCATTATGTGGCATCAGATGATCCGAATGAAGTATTACAAAGTGTTTGGGTGATAGGTGTAGCATTAGTATTATTGAGTGCACTAGAAGCCTATTTTGCGTTTAAAATCCCATTCTTTAAGCAAGAAGCTGAGAATACAGATGGTCAGTTTGATATGAGAAAATACCTTTCTTTAGGGTATTTAAAAGATAACGTTCGCACATTAAAAGCAGATCAAAATATTTGGTTGAGTGTCATTGGATTAAGTCTCTTTTGGGGTGTGTCACAAATTATTGTGGCAGCGTTCCCTGCACATTATAAAGCGATGTTCAATGAAGATAATGCTGTTGTCATTCAAGCGATTCTTGCGGTGAGTGGAATAGGGCTTGCGCTTGGTTCATATCTTGCAGGACGTGCTTCTCGTTTGCATATTGAGTTAGGTATTGTTCCGCTTGGTGCGTTGGGTATTTGTGTGTCGTTATTCTTCTTAACCCTAGCTCAAAGTGGAGTAGTATTAGCACTTTGTTCTTTTGTTTTTGGTTTCTCTGGCGGTTTATTGATCGTGCCATTGAATGCAACTATTCAGTATTTCGCACCTGAGAAAATCAGCGGCAAAATTATGGCGGGTAACAACTTTGTGCAAAACGTGTTCATGGTGGTCTTTTTGCTATTAAGCATTGTTTTTGTACAACTTAATGTTTCGACTCAAGGTTTATTCTTAGTGACTTCTGCTGCATGTTTTGCTGCAAGTTTATATACCATGTCGAAAGTACCCCATTTATTTACGCGTTTATTCTTACTCTTTGCGTTAAAAGCAAATTACCGTTTTCATGTGGAGGGGTTAAAAAATCTTCCACAAAGTGGTGGCGTGTTGTTATTAGGTAACCATATTAGCTGGATTGACTGGTTAGTATTACAAGCGGCTAGCCCTCGTGCGATTAAATTTGTGATGTATCGTCCGATTTACAACAAATGGTATCTCACTTGGTTCTTCCGTATTTTCAAAGTGATCCCAATTGGTGGAGGCTCAAGTCGTGAATCTATTGAAAACATTCGTGAATATTTAGCACGTGGTGAAGTGGTGGCTTTATTCCCTGAAGGCCATATCAGCTATAACGGTCAAATCAATGAGTTCCAAAAAGGCTTTGAGCACGTATTAAAAGATTTAGAGAATGTGAAGACTGTACCTTTCTATTTACGTGGATTATGGGGAAGCAGCTTCTCTCGTGCGGATTCTTTCTATAAGAATTTAACTAAACGCCAAGGTAAACGTGAAATTTTAGTAGCATTTGGTAAACCCATTCATGGCTTTATTGATGCGACAGCGATGAAGCAAAAAGTGCTCGAACTTTCTTTCTCCGTATGGGAAAAAGTCATGAGTAAACGTAAACCGCTAATGCATCATTGGTTGAATTCGGCAAAATCAAATTTATTCAAAGAAGCCGCGGTGGATGCGCAAGGCACTAAACTGAATAACTTGAAATTTATTGCTGCAGTATTGATGTTTGTGAAAACCTTGAAAGTCGCTTTAGGGAATGAAAAAAATGTCGGTGTGTTATTACCAAGTTCATCAATCGGGGCAATTATCAATATGACCTTAATGGTGATGGGCAAAGTACCAGTAAATTTAAACTATACGCTAAGCCCTGAAGTGATGGAAAAAGCGTTGAAAAAAGCCAACATTTCGCAAGTCATTACCTCTGAAAAATTCTTGGATAAGTTGAACGCAAAAGGTTTTGACTTTAGCCAAGTGGTGGCTGATAAAGCCCTCTTTATGGAAAATTTAGGAAAATCGATTACTAAAGTGAATAAAGTGCGGTCATTTTTAACGGCGTTTTTAGCGCCACAATGGTGGATTAAATTACGTTACTTTGCAGACGTAAGCTTGGAAGATAATGCAACCATCTTATTCAGTAGTGGTAGTGAAGGTGATCCGAAAGGCATTGAATTAAGCCATAAAAATTTACTGACGAACATTAAACAGATCGGTGAATTATTAAATTTCCATAAAGATGATGTGATTTTGAATTCCTTACCAATTTTCCACTCATTTGGCTTAACCGTGACAACCTTATTGCCATTGTGTGAAGGGATTAAAATGGTGAGTGTGGCGGACCCAACAGATGGGGCGACAGTCGGAAAAATGTGTGCTCGACATCGGGTGAGTATTTTATTTGGTACTTCAACTTTCTTTAGATTGTATGTACGCAATAAGAAATTCCATCCGTTAATGCTACAAAACGTGCGTATGGTTATTGCGGGTGCCGAAAAATTGAAAGCAGATGTGAAAGAAGCCTTCAAACTTAAATTTGGCTTGGAAATTTACGAAGGTTATGGGGCGACTGAAACAGCACCGGTAGCTAGTGTCAATATGCCTAATTTACTTGATCCGGAAACCTTACAAGAATTTACCTTCAATCAAGCTGGTACGGTAGGTATGCCATTACCGGGCACCATTATCAAAATTGTGGATCCGGAAAGCTTGCAGGAATTACCAGTCGGCGAAGACGGTTTGATCTTGATTGGTGGTGGACAAGTCATGAAAGGTTATTTGGATGCCCCTGAAAAAACAGCAGAAGTGATTGTTGAAATTGATGGTGTACGTTATTACAAAACCGGCGATAAAGGCCATATCGATCATAACGGATTTATTACCATTGTGGATCGTTATTCTCGATTTGCTAAAGTCGGCGGCGAAATGATCAGCCTCGGCAGCGTGGAAGAGAAACTTTCACAAGTATTTGATGAAGAAACTCAATTTGTTGCCGTTGCCTTGAGCGATGATAAAAAAGGCGAGAGCATTGTACTTTTAATTAAGTCTGCATTTTCTTTAGATGAAATCAATGAACGCATTAAAGGATTAAATGTTCCGCCGATTATGCTACCAAGCCAAGTCTTCTTAGTGGATGAAATTCCGATGCTCGGAAGTGGTAAAGTGGATTTCAAAGGTGCGAAGAATCTGGCGATGAGTTTGGTTAAGTAAAGAAAATCGTAATAAATAAAAGAGCGGTCAAATTGACCGCTCTTTTTGTTATTTAATGAACCTCATTTAGTTTTTTCAGTTTAACATTACATCAACGTGCCGACATATTTTAACATGACCCCAGCGGCAATGGCCGAGCCAATTACACCGGCAACATTCGGTCCCATGGCGTGCATGAGTAGGAAGTTTTGATTATCCGCTTCCAATCCGATTTTGTTGGATACGCGCGCCGCCATTGGCACGGCAGATACACCGGCAGAACCTATGAGTGGGTTGATTTTATTTTTGCTGAATTTGTTCATCAATTTGGCCATTAATACACCGCTACCCGTACCGATTCCGAAAGCAATCACGCCAAGAATTAAAATACCCAGTGTTTGTGGTTGCAAGAATTTATCCGCAATCAGTTTAGATCCCACTGACAAGCCAAGCACGATGGTTACGATATTAATCAAGGCGTTTTGTGTGGTGTCGCTTAAACGTTCAACGACGCCACTCACGCGCATGAGATTACCGAAACAGAACATCCCGAGTAATGGGGCTGCATCCGGTAGGAGTAAACCAACGAGCAACAGCAAAATAACCGGGAACAAGACTTTTTCACGATTGCTCACATGACGCATTTGTGTCATGCGGATCTTGCGTTCTTCTTCGGTGGTTAATGCTTTCATAATCGGTGGCTGAATTAATGGCACTAACGCCATGTAGGAATAAGCCGCTACAGCAATGGCTCCGAGCAATTCCGGTGCGAGTTTGCTGGTGAGGTAAATCGCAGTCGGGCCGTCTGCACCACCGATAATACCGATGGACGCTGCTTGTGGGAGCGTGAATTCGATAATGCCGAAATAGTTCAATGCCAATGCACCGAGTACGGTCGCGAAAATACCGAATTGAGCAGCCGCACCAAGCAGCAACGTTTTCGGATTTGCCAATAACGGACCGAAGTCTGTCATTGCGCCTACGCCCATGAAAATTACTAACGGCGCAATGCCATAACCGATAGCCACTTTATAGAACAATGCCAAAATACCGGCGCTATAACCCATATCCACAGATAACGTTTCTAATTGATTTATCATCGATATCGGCACAGAATTTAGCGCTGTTTTAATCGCAGCAAGATCGGGTGAAACACCCAACTGAGCAGCGATTACCGCAATTTGTTCCGGTGAGCCGAGATGAAGCAAATTCTCCAATGCTGTCATGGCTAGCCCCGCTTCAGGAATATTTGACAATAATCCACCGAAACCAATTGGTAGCAACAGCAAAGGTTCAAATTTGCGCGAGATGGCAAGCCACAGCAACAGTAGGCTCACAGCGATCATTACTGCTTGTCCCCATTGCAGGTGGAATATGCCCATCCCTTTAATTAACGCAATAATACTCTCCATAGACCATTCCTTATGCTAAGGTCATCACGGTGTCACCCACCGCTACCGCATCACCAGCTTTGACGCAAATGCCACGTACGGTACCAGCCTGTGCGGCTTTCACTTCAGTTTCCATTTTCATGGCCTCGAGAATGAATAATACATCGCCAGCTGCTACGGTTTGACCTTCTGTTGCAACAACTTTCCAAATATTGCCCGCCATCGGCGCCGTTACTGGTGTGCCACTAGTTGCGGGAGCAGGAGCTGCCTGTGGCGCAGCTTGCGGAGCAGTAGTTGCGACATGAGAGATGTCACCGCCTTCGCTTACTTTCACCACAAAGGCTTTGCCTTCCAATTCCACGGTATAAACAGCAGAGCCTGAAGCAGCTGGTGCAGCTTTAGAAACAGGTTTATTTTCCACCGCACTTTCATTGCCGGTAGGGGCTGGCTCAAAGGCGGCAGGGTTGTTGCGGTTTTCTAAGAATTTCCACGCAATTTGAGGGAAGAGCGCCACGATTAAAGCATCATCCACAGCATTGTCTGCTAATTTCACGCCTTTCGCTTTAGCTTGTTCTGCAACTTCAGCTTCAATTTTCGACATTTCAGGCGCAATATGATCGGCTGGACGGTCAGTTACTGGCGCAGCGCCTTCTAATACTCGAGCTTGCAACGCACTATCTACTGGTGCAGGCGTTTTACCGTATTCACCTTTTAAAATACCAGCAGTTTCTTTGGCGATAGTTTTGTAGCGTTCGCCTGTAAGTACGTTAATGACCGATTGTGTACCAACAATTTGAGAGGTTGGTGTAACAAGAGGAATGTAGCCCAAGTCTTTGCGTACGCGTGGAATTTCTTCTAACACTAAATCTAATTTATCGGACGCATTTTGTTGTTTTAGTTGGTTTTCCAAGTTAGTAAGCATGCCGCCTGGCACTTGTGCTACTAAAATACGGCTATCTACACCGCGTAATTGGCCTTCAAATTTGGCATATTTTTTACGCACATTACGGAAATAGGCAGCAATTTTTTCCAAGCGAGGAATATCCAAACCGGTGTCATATTCAGTACCTTGTAAGGTGGCGACTAGGGATTCAGTTGCAGGGTGACCATAAGTGCCTGACATAGAAGAAATTGCCGTATCAATACCATCTACACCAGCTTCAACCGCTTTTAATAGCGCCATTTCTGCCATACCAGTAGTAGAGTGGCAGTGTAAATGCAATTCAACGTCAAAACGTTTTTTGATTTCGCGTACTAAGTCTGCAGCCGCCATTGGGTTTAAAATACCTGACATGTCTTTGATGACCAAACTGTCGATACCGATTTCAAGTAATTGTTCTGTGGTGTCGAGCCAGGTTTGCATGGTATGAACAGGGCTGGTTGTGTAACTTAATGTCCCTTGAGCATGACCACCAAATTTACGTACTGCTTGCAACGCTGCTTTCATATTACGCGGGTCATTGAGCGCATCGAATACGCGGAAAACATCCATACCATTCGCTACACAACGTTCTACGAAACGTTCTACCACGTCATCAGCATAGTGACGATAGCCTAATAGGTTCTGACCACGTAATAACATTTGTAATGGGGTTTTTGGGCAGGCTTTTTTCAATTCACGCAAACGTACCCATGGATCTTCACCCAAGAAGCGAATACAGCTATCAAATGTTGCACCGCCCCAAGCTTCCAATGACCAATAGCCAATATCGTCTAATTCATGGGCAATTGGTAACATATCATCAAGACGCAAGCGAGTTGCGAAAAGTGATTGGTGGGCATCACGAAGCACCAGTTCTGTCATTTTAATTTTTTTAGTCATAGTAAAATCCTTATGTTATTTGAACTGTTGGGTACGGCGATGGTGTGCGATAGCCGCTGCAATCACAGGACGTAAACGCTCAAAATCGTCAGTTGGTGTCGCAGAAAGTGCGGTTGAATTTGGGGAAGTTTTGGGTTCGGGTTGTGGTTCAGGAAAGAATCGATTGATAAGTTTAGACATCACTCCAATTGCCCAAATTAAAATGAGCAAAAAGACCAACACAAAACCCATCCCTGAAAACATCAG
>CAUUXN010000047.1:0-13741 GCA_963548985.1 uncultured Haemophilus sp.
GGACGTATCTGTGTATATATGTACGAAGTAGCATAGAAAAATTCCCTCTTTCTATCTAAACTAACCTTTGTTGGGTATATTCTCTGCTTGTGTAAATATCATGTCAATAATATTTTTCAAAAAATGTGATCATTATCAAAAAATAAATTGAATTTTTCATATAAAAATAAAACTACAAAAAGTATGGAAATAAATTATTCTTAAATAGATAATTAATAAATGTACTCATTTATCGAGATCTTTCCTAAGCTAAACTCGCTACCATGACTGCTTTAATCGTATGCATACGGTTTTCTGCTTGCTCAAATGCAATATTCATCGGCGATTCAAACACCTCTTCAGTCACTTCAATGCCATTTGCTAATTCAGGGTATTTTTCTGCAATTTGACGACCCACTTTTGTTTCACTGTTATGAAATGCGGGTAAGCAGTGCATGAATTTCACTTTAGGATTACCTGTGCGTTTCATTAACTCAGGTGTTACTTGATAAGGTAGCAATAATTTAATACGTTCTCCCCAAGCTTCTAATGGCTCACCCATTGAAACCCAAACATCGGTATGCACAAAATCAACATCTCTTACGGCTGTGTCGATATCTTCAGTGACAGTAATCTGTGCACCACTTTCTTTAGCAAAACCTTCACACATTTCAACAAAACCAGCTTCTGGCAATAAGGCTTTAGGGCCGCAAATACGCACATCCATCCCAAGTTTAGACCCAATTAGTAAAAGAGAATTTCCCATGTTATTACGCGCATCACCAATATACACATAACTTATTTGATGAAGTGGCTTATCACAATGTTCAATCATCGTGAGAACATCCGCGAGCATTTGTGTAGGATGAAACTCATCCGTTAAACCATTAAACACTGGGACACCAGCATAATCTGCAAGCTCTTGCACAGTACTTTGTTTAAAGCCCCGATACTCAATCGCATCATACATCCTCCCAAGAACTCGAGCCGTATCCTTCATGCTTTCTTTATGTCCAATCTGAGATGAATTTGGATCAATGTAAGTCACTCTAGCACCTTGATCATAAGCAGCGACTTCAAAAGCACAACGAGTACGAGTTGAGGTTTTTTCAAAAATTAATGCGATATTTTTACCTTGCAGTTTAGGTTGCTCAGTTCCCGCATATTTCGCTCGTTTCAAATCACGCGATAAATCTAACAAATAATTAATTTCGTATTCTGAATGATGAACAAGACTCAATAGGTGTCTATTTTTAAGATTAAAAGCCATAGCGATCTCCTTATCGGATGCCATCAATAAATGGCTACCTTACTGTGAGTGAAGTGATTTTTAGCGGATTGGATACCCTATTTTTGTCCCAAACGTGAAGTTTTGCAACCAAATTCAATCCCTTATTTTGTGATGCATATCACACTTCATTTCAGAACTTTATATTGCACTTTCTTTATATATAAAAGAGCTTTAAAATCTTGCCGATTCTTATACAACAGGAGCTCATATGATCAACAGAAGAAATTTCATCCAACTTGGCGCAAGCAGCATTTTAGCGTTAAGTGCTAGCCGCTTTGCTTTTGCGAAAAGCGACACACAAGTCGATTTACGTATTGTGGCAACAACCGATATTCACAGTTTTTTAACTGACTTCGATTACTACAAAGATGCACCCACTGAGAAATTCGGTTTTACTCGTGCAGCAAGCTTGATTCGTCAAGCTCGTCAAGAGGTGAAAAATAGCGTTTTAGTTGATAACGGTGACTTAATCCAAGGTAACCCAATCGCTGACTATCAAGCGGCTAAAGGTTACAAAGAAGGCAAATCAAACCCAGCGGTAGATTGCTTAAATGCAATGCACTATGAAGTGGGCACATTAGGTAACCACGAATTTAACTATGGCTTAGATTATTTAGCCGATGCGATTAAACAAGCGAAATTCCCAATCATCAATGCCAACGTAGTAAAAGTCGGTACCGAAGAGCCCTATTTCACACCTTATGTGATTCAAACCAAAGAAGTGGTAGATAGCCAAGGTAAAAAGCACAAACTAAACATTGGTTATATCGGTTTTGTACCACCTCAAATTATGGTATGGGATAAAGCAAACTTACAAGGCAAAGTAGAAACTCGCGATATCGTGAAAACTGCACAAAAATATGTGCCAGAAATGAAACAAAAAGGCGCAGATATTATTGTGGCACTTGCTCACACAGGCCCATCAGATGAGCCATATCAAGAAGGTGCAGAAAACTCAGCATTCTACCTTGCTGATGTACCACACATTGACGCGATTGTTTTCGGTCACTCTCACCGTCTATTCCCAAACAAAGAGTTCGCCAAATCACCAAATGCAGATATTGCTAAAGGTACTGTAAAAGGCGTACCTGAAAGTATGGCTGGCTACTGGGCAAACAACATCAGTGTAATCGACTTAACCCTTGCTCAACACAACGGCAAATGGTTAGTGGCTGATGGTAAAGCGGTACTTCGCCCAATTTATGATGCTGAAAACAAAAAAGCGACCACAGAAAGTGATGCCGAATTGACCGCACTTTTAAAACCTGTGCATGAAGCCACCCGTGAATTTGTGGCACAGCCAATCGGTAAAGCGACCGATAACATGTATAGCTACTTAGCCCTAGTGCAAGATGACCCAACCATTCAAATTGTGAACCAAGCACAAAAAGCTTACGTTGAAAAAGTAGCACCAAGTGTTGCAGCAATGGCGGGCTTACCAATTTTAAGTGCAGGCGCACCATTTAAAGCAGGCGGACGTAAAAATGACCCAACGGGCTATACTGAAGTGAACAAAGGTGAATTAACCTTCCGTAATGCAGCAGATTTATACCTCTATCCAAACACCTTAGTTGTGGTGAAAGCAACCGGTGAAGAACTGAAAGAGTGGTTAGAATGTAGCGCAGGGATGTTCAAACAAATCGATCCTACCAGCGACAAACCACAATCTTTACTTGATTGGGACGGTTTCCGTACTTATAACTACGATGTGATTGACGGCGTAAATTATGAATTCGACCTGACCCAACCACCGCGTTATGACGGCGAATGTAAATTGATTAACCCGAACTCACACCGAGTGGTGAATTTAACTTACCAAGGTAAACCGGTTGATCCAAAAGCAGAATTCTTAATTGTAACCAACAACTATCGCGCTTACGGTAATAAATTCCCAGGCACTGGCGATACGCACATTGTTTACGCTTCTCCTGATGAAAACCGCCAAATTCTTGCGGATTACATCAAAGCAGAAAGCGAAAAAAATGGCCATGTAAACCCAAGTGCAGATAAAAACTGGCGCTTTGCACCGATTAAAGGTAACGATAAATTAGACGTGCGTTTTGAAACCTCGCCAAGCGAACAAGCGGCGAAATTTATTCAAGACAATGCACAATACCCAATGAAGAAAGTCGGCACCGATGAAGTTGGATTTGCGGTATATCAAATCGATTTATCGAAATAACAAAAAAGGGCGTGCTCAGCACGCCCTACTTATTTCAAAGTGCGGTCAATTTTGACCTTATTTTTCTTCTTTTGGAAGTCTGATTAAGGAAAAGATCAAGCCGCCCCAAATCACAAAAAGCGCCACAATCATCATTGTAATTGCAATACTTGTCATCTTTATTCTCCTTTTTCTTCAAGCTTGAAGTTATCTTCATTTTTCCATTTTAAACGAGAAAGAATGAATGAAACGACCACTAGCGAAATTGCCATACCCCAACCAAAGATATTTACAAACCAGCTTGGATAGCCTTCATAACCTTCTGTAAATACTTTCGCACCCTCACTGAATAACATAAAGGCAAGAATACCGGTTGTGATGACAATACATAAACGCCATAGGAAACCGACTTTGAATGAAGAGCTTTGATTTAAGTGGTTGCCTAATAAACCTAGTTTTTCATTTGCTACAATCACAATTAATGAAACAAATGCCACTGCTACAATACCGAAGTAGTTCACAAATTTATCGAATACATCAAGCATTGGTAAACCTGTTGTGGTACCAAATAAAATGACCGATACTACCATCATTGGTAAACCAACAACGAAAGTCGCTTTTGCTCGACGTAAACGGAGTTTATCTTGAATCGCTGAAATGATTACTTCAATAACAGAAATAAATGAGGTTAACGCCGCAAAGGTTAATGAACCGAAGAATAATACCCCTAATACTTCACCGAATGGTGCTTTGTTAATAATAGTTGGGAATGCAAAGAAGGCTAAACCAATACCACCTTTTGCCACTTCGCTCACTTCTACACCTTGCGCGGTTGCAATGAAACCTAATGCCGCAAATACACCGATACCAGCAAGCACTTCAAAACTTGAGTTTGCAAAACCAACAACTAAACCGCTACCAGTTAAATCTGAATCTTTTTTCAAGTACGATGCATACGTAATCATAATCCCGAAACAGATGGAAAGAGAGAAGAAGATTTGACCGTAAGCCGCAATCCACACGCTCGGATTAGAGAGTTTTGACCAGTCTGGTGTAAATAGTGCGTTTAAGCCTTTTTCTGCACCTGGTAAGAATAAAGAATAAACGACCAACGCCACAAACATCACCACTAAAACAGGCATTAAGATATCTGAAGATTTAGAAATCCCTTTTTGAATACCTAAAGAAAGCACGCCTAACGCCACTAACCATACAGCAATTAATGGGCCAGTTACCATGCCGACAAATTCGAAGCTCACGCCGTTACTGATATCACCCATTTTTAAGAATTCGTGTAGGAAGAAATCAATAGGTTGGTCGCCCCAAGCAGAATTAAGTGAGAAATAGGTATAGCTTGCCGCCCAACCTAATACTACCGCGTAGTAAAGACCAATGATAACATTCACCATTACTTGCCACCAACCAAACACTTCAAAGTGTGGGTTAAAGCGACGATAAGAAAGCGGTGCACCACCACGATGGCGATGACCAATTGCATAATCTAAGAAAAGCAATGGAATACCGGCGGTTAAAAGTGCAATAAGGTAAGGGATAATAAATGCACCGCCCCCGTTTTCATAAGTGGTATAAGGGAAACGCCAGATGTTTCCTAAGCCAACAGCGGATCCAATCGCCGCCATAATAAATGCATTCCGACCAGAAAAGGTCTCACGCTTTGCGTTTGACTGCGTCATATTAAGTTCCTTTTGAATGAAGAAAGATTTCAATATAATGAATTCTAAAACCGAGTCAAGAATTTGATTTAAAGTGCGGTTAAAAATAATGAATTTTTTTTAAAAATCACTGTCTAAAGGCCGAATTTAATCTCTATTAACAACCAAAAGGAAACATTTATGGATCTCAACAGCATTTTAAATCAAGTTTTAGATGTTGCTAAAAACTCTGCAAGCAAACTTGAAACCGGCAACCAAACAATCGACTCTCTCACCAAAGTAGGCGGTGGTGCAGCATTAGGCGGTATTTTATCCATGATTTTAGGCCGTAGCGGCGGTGCAAGCTTAGCAAAATTAGGCTCACTTGCCGTTTTAGGTAACCTTGCTTACCAAGCGTACCAAAACTATCAAAAATCCCAACAAAATACCCAACCAAACATTTCAGAAAATGCGTTTGATGTATTAAATTCATCAAGCCATGTTGATGTGGGTGAATTGATTTTACGTACTATGATTGCTGCAGCGGCTGCAGACGGTGAAATCACTGAAGATGAAAAACAAACTATCGCAAATGAAGCAGGTAACAACCCTGAATTAGCGCAATGGCTTGAACAAGAAATCCAAAATCCAATTTCTATCAATGAAATTGCACGTCTTGTTGGTAACGATACTGCACTTGCAAGCAATGTATACTTAGCTGCACGTTTAGTAAGCAAAGACTTATCTCGCAAAGAAATCATTTTCTTAGCTAATTTAGCTCAAGCGTTAGGTTTAGATGATGCGCTTGTTGAACAATTAGAAAAACAAGCAGGCTTCTAATTTTGTGTAGAAAACATCGCGTTTTCTGACCGCACTTCTTATCAAAAAACACGATAATCTCTGTTATCGTGTTTTTTTCATTTGTTTTTTCGCGAAAACCTAACCAAAGGCGAAAAATTCCGCTACAATGCAAAACTTCAATATTCATAAAATTATTTAATAATCATAAAAACGGGAAGCAACATGACAGGCGCACAACTCATTATCGAATGTTTAAAAGCGCACGGTGTAACCGATCTTTTCGGCTACCCAGGCGGGGCAATCATGCCAACCTATGATGCCATCTATGACTCAGGTCTTGACCATCTTCTTTGCCGTAACGAACAAGGTGCTGCAATAGCTGCGATTGGTTATGCACGCTCTACAGGAAAAGTCGGCGTATGTGTCGCAACTTCAGGCCCGGGTGCCACCAATTTAATTACCGGTTTAGGTGATGCCTTTGCTGATTCAGTACCAATCGTGGCATTTACTGGCCAAGTGGCTGCACCTCTTATCGGTACCGATGCTTTCCAAGAAGCCGATGTTTTAGGTTTATCTCTTGCTTGCACCAAGCACAGCTACATTGTGCAATCCATCGAAGAACTCCCCGAAATTATTGCCTCTGCTTTCCAAATTGCACAAAGTGGCAGACCTGGTCCAGTTCTCATCGATGTACCTCGTAACATCCAAGTGAGTGATGTACCTGAACATGTAAAACCTATTGTCAAACCAACCGTAAAACCAACCGCACTTTCAGAATTAAAATTAACTGAAGCAAAAGCATTATTGACACAAGCGAAAAAACCCGTGCTTTATGTAGGTGGTGGTGTAGGTATGGCGAAAGCCACACAAGCGGTCAAAAAATTCCTACAAATTACCCAAATGCCATCTGTTTCAACATTGAAAGGTTTAGGCTCAATTGACCCAACCGATCCCGTTTATATGGGCATGATTGGTATGCATGGCACAAGAGCCGCAAATATTGCCGTACAAGAATGTGATTTATTGTTAGTGTGCGGTGCACGTTTTGATGACCGTGTGACCGGTAAATTGGACAGTTTTGCACCACATGCGAAAGTGATTCATTGTGATATTGATGCGTCGGAAATCAACAAACTCCGTGTGGCAAATGTCGCCCTTCAAGGTGATTTAATTCAGGCCTTAGACGCTTTAAGTATCCCGCTTGAGATTAATGATTGGCGAGCACACATTCAAGCATTGAAAGCCAAACTCGATTTCACTTATATTGACAATGCAGGCAACCGACCTATTGACCCTTGGTCGTTGCTCAACACGCTTTCTCAGCGTAAACCACAAAATGCGGTGATTTGTACCGATGTGGGCCAACAT
This sequence comes from uncultured Haemophilus sp., assembly GCA_963548985.1. Lineage (GTDB taxonomy): Bacteria > Pseudomonadota > Gammaproteobacteria > Enterobacterales > Pasteurellaceae > Haemophilus_D. The sequence goes on from CAUUXN010000047.1 coordinate 7,253, forward strand.
CAAATGTGGTCTGCGCAACATATGCGCCATTTCGCACCAGAAAACTATATTACCTCCGCGGGCTTCGGCACCATGGGATTTGGTTTACCTGCAGCAGTGGGTGCGAAAAAAGCACGCCCTCATGATGAAGTGATTTTAGTGACAGGTGATGGTTCATTAATGATGAACATTCAAGAATTAGGTTCAATCAAACGCGGCAAATTACCCGTAAAAATTTTGCTGTTAGATAACCAACGTCTTGGTATGGTGCGTCAATGGCAAGACCTTTTCTGGAACAAACGCCGTTCAGAAACCATTTTAGAAGATAACCCTGATTTCGTGATGCTGGCGAAAGCCTTTGATATTCCAGCTGAACGCATTGAGTGTGCTGATGAGGTGGATGAAGCACTTAATCGCTTATTAAATAGCGAAACCGCTTATTTACTACAAGTATGCATTCCTCCGGAGGAATGCGTATGGCCATTAGTCCCACCAGGTGCGTGTAATGCTGATATGTTGGAGGAAATTTAAGATGAATCAATATACTTTTGAATTGACTGCTCAACATCGTCCAGAGGTTTTAGAACGCATATTACGCGTTATTCGTTTACGTGGCTTTACTGTGACTAATATGGATATGGCATTGGTAGAAACTAAAGTTCAGATAAAAATCACTGTAAAATCTGACCGCACTTTTGATTTGTTGGTGAATCAGTTGGCGAAATTGCCAGATGTTTTAAATATTATTTAAAAAGAATTTGAAGGACAATACGATACAAAACAAATGGTTTACAAGTGTGTAGATATAGCTAATGGATCAATTTAATTTAAATATGGTTAAAAAATTTTAATCGATAGGCTCTTTATCTAAATAATTGCATTTATAAACTTAATTTTATCGAATAATTTCTTCGTATTATCTTCTGCCAAATCTCCCCTACCCCTCTTTGCTAAAGAGGGGATTGAAATGAGATAAAATTTGATATTAGCGTTAATAATTTAGTACCGCTAAAATGAAAGTGACAAAATTGTTGCCGATTAACTAAAGATTTCCCCCTCTTTAGCAAAGAGGGGTAGGGGAGATTTGGCAGTATCAATTAACGAAGAAATTAAATAACATAACAAACTTTAACAAAAATTTACTTGGAGAGATTATTTATGCCAAAACTACGTTCAGCGACCAGTACACAAGGTCGTAATATGGCGGGTGCACGTGCCTTATGGCGTGCAACAGGGATGAAAGAAAATGACTTTGGTAAACCGATTATTGCGGTGGTGAACTCATTCACCCAATTTGTACCAGGGCATGTTCATTTAAAAGACATGGGTCAACTAGTCGCAGCTGAAATTGAAAAAGCTGGCGGCGTGGCAAAAGAATTCAATACTATCGCAGTAGATGATGGTATCGCGATGGGCCACGGCGGGATGCTTTATTCCTTACCAAGCCGTGATTTAATCGCAGACAGCGTGGAATATATGGTTAATGCTCATTGTGCAGATGCAATGGTATGTATTTCCAACTGTGACAAAATCACCCCGGGAATGTTGATGGCAGCAATGCGTTTAAATATTCCAACCATATTCGTTTCAGGCGGTCCGATGGAAGCGGGTAAAACCAAACTTTCCGACCAGCTCATCAAATTAGACTTAATTGATGCCATGATCCAAAGCGCTGATGTGAATGTCAGCGACAAAGATGTTGATGCCATTGAGCGCAGCGCTTGCCCAACCTGTGGTTCTTGCTCAGGGATGTTTACTGCTAACTCAATGAACTGCTTAACCGAAGCGTTGGGTTTATCTTTACCAGGCAATGGCTCAATGTTGGCGACCCATGCTGACCGTAAAGAATTATTCTTACAAGCAGGTCGTCAAATTGTTGAACTTTGCAAACGCTATTATGAACAAGACGATGAAAGCGTATTGCCACGTTCAATCGGCACCTTTGAAGCCTTTGAAAATGCAATGAGTTTAGATATTGCGATGGGTGGTTCAAGTAATACCGTTTTACACTTATTAGCAGCTGCTCAAGAAGCGGGTGTCGATTTCAAAATGGCGGATATTGACCGCTTATCACGCGTTGTGCCTTGCTTAAGCAAAATCGCACCAAACACCAATAAATACCACATGGAAGATGTGCACCGTGCAGGTGGCATTATGGGCTTATTAGGTGAACTAGATCGCGCAGGTCTAATCCACCGTAATACCAAAACCGTGTTAGGTATGACTTTAGAAGAGCAATTAAATCAATACGATATCATTCGTAACAAAGACGAAGAATTACATAAATTCTTCCGTGCGGGTCCGGCAGGTATTCGTACCACGCAAGCCTTCTCACAAGATTGCCGTTGGGATAGCGTAGATGATGACCGTGTAAGCGGTTGTATCCGTAACAAAGAAAATGCGATTTCTCAAGAAGGTGGTCTAGCAGTATTGTTCGGTAACATTGCTAAAGACGGCTGTATCGTAAAAACTGCGGGCGTGGATGAATCTATCTGGAAATTTACCGGCCGAGCAATCGTATTTGAAAGCCAAGAAGATGCGGTAGCCGGTATTTTAGGTGGCAAAGTGAAAGAAGGCCATGTGGTGGTAATTCGCTACGAAGGTCCAAAAGGCGGCCCGGGTATGCAAGAAATGTTATATCCAACCAGCTATTTAAAATCGATGGGCCTAGGTAAAAAATGTGCTTTATTAACAGATGGTCGCTTCTCTGGTGGTACATCTGGTTTATCTATTGGCCATGCTTCTCCTGAAGCAGCTTCTGGCGGTGCGATCGGCTTAGTACATGATGACGATATTATCGAAATCGATATTCCAAATCGCGCGATTAATCTCAAAATCAGCGATGAAGAATTAGCAAAACGCCGTACCGAACAAGATGCCAAAGGCTGGCAACCAGCTAACCGTGAACGTGAAGTGTCTTTTGCATTAAAAGTATTCGGTCACTTCGCAACTTCTGCGGATAAAGGTGCTGTGCGTGATAAAAGTCTATTAAAATAATCTCTAATCATTCCTCCTCTCTTTTATGAGAGGAGGATAAAAATAAAGAAAAAATTAACCGCACTTCATCATAAATAACAAATATCATGAAAAACCTACTCACCAATCCTCAACCCTCTCAATCGGATTACATTAATGCGATTGTTAAACTTGGCTCCAGAGTATATGAAGCCGCTACCGTAACCCCGCTACAAAAAATGGGCAAATTATCTGATCGCCTACATAATAATATTTGGATTAAGCGTGAAGACCGACAGCCAGTAAATAGCTTTAAGCTGCGTGGTGCCTATGCAATGATATCCAGCCTTTCTGATGAACAAAAACAGGCTGGTGTTATTGCCGCTTCCGCAGGTAACCATGCACAGGGGGTTGCTTTATCCGCTAAACAACTCGGCTTAAAAGCATTAATTGTTATGCCACAAAATACACCGAGCATTAAAGTGGATGCTGTTCGTGGTTTTGGTGGCGAAGTGCTGTTACACGGAGCCAATTTTGATGAAGCAAAAGCTAAAGCCATTGAGCTTTCAAAATCGAAACATATGACATTTATCCCGCCATTTGATCATCCATTGGTCATTGCTGGTCAAGGCACATTGGCAATGGAAATGCTACAACAAGTTGCCGATTTAGATTATGTCTTTGTGCAAGTCGGAGGCGGTGGTCTCGCCGCTGGTGTAGCCATTTTGCTCAAACAATTTATGCCGGAAATTAAAGTGATCTGCGTCGAGTCCAAAGATTCAGCCTGTTTGAATGCTGCTTTAGAAAAAGGTGAACCTATCGATTTATCACATGTTGGCTTATTCGCTGATGGTGTAGCGGTAAAACGTATTGGTGATGAAACATTCCGTTTATGTCAAAAATATTTAGACGGTATGGTACTAGTGGACAGTGATGAAGTTTGCGCCGCAATGAAAGATTTATTCGAAAACGTGCGTGCTGTCGCAGAACCATCTGGCGCCTTAGGATTAGCCGGTTTGAAGAAATACGTAAAACAAAACAATCTGGAAGACAAAAATATGGCTGCAATTTTATCCGGCGCCAACCTCAACTTCCATACATTGCGTTATGTTTCAGAACGTTGTGAAATTGGTGAAAACCGTGAAGCTTTATTGGCTGTAACCATGCCTGAACAACCAGGCAGTTTCTTAAAATTTGCTCATGTTATTGGTAATCGTGCAGTAACAGAATTCAGTTATCGTTATGCAGATAATCAAAAAGCCTGTATTTTCGTTGGTGTACGTACCGCTAATGAAGCTGAAAAAGCGGAAATTATTGCTGATTTAACGAAAAACGGCTTTGATGTAGAAGATATGTCTGATGATGATATTGCGAAAACTCACGTGCGTTATTTAATGGGTGGACGAGTTTCCAATCATCATGAAAGACTTTATAGCTTTGAATTTCCAGAACAAAAAGGCGCTTTACTTAAATTCTTAGAAATTTTAGGTAAACGTTGGAATATTTCATTATTCCATTATCGTGCACATGGAGCTGATTACGGTAATATTCTTGCAGCTTTCCAATTAGGAGAAAAAGATAACGCAGAATTTGAACAAGCTTTAGCAGAACTCGGCTATGTTTATGAAGATGTGAGTGAAAGTAAAGCGTATCGATATTTCTTACGATAGAAAAACAAAAAGAGCGGTCAAAACAACCGCTCTTTTTTATTATCATTAACTTATCGTTTTGATTTAACGAGTTTTTCAGTAAGTTCGTAAGCACGAAGTTTCGCTAACTCTTTAGAAAGTTTAGCTACTAGTAAATCATGATCCACATCAACTGCGTGATTCACAATATTTTCTTCCGCTTTACGTTTTGCTTCACGAATACGATCTGCATCTAACTCGCTACCGCGAATTGCAACATCGGCAAGTACCGTTACTACTTTAGGTTGAACTTCTAAGAAGCCGCCTGAAACATAGATAACTTCTTCGTTGCCATCTTCAAGAGTGAATTTAACAATCCCCGGCTTAATCGCCGTCATCAAAGGGGTGTGGTTTGGTAAAATACCTAGTTCACCTTCCACACCTGTTGCTTGGATTTGTTTAACAGCACCTTCAAAGATTTTTCGCTCTGCGCTGACTATTATTAGGTTAAATGTCGCCATTTTTGTTCTCCTTCAAATGACTTGAAGTGATTACATATTTTTGGCTTTTTCTAGCGCTTCGTCGATTGAACCTACCATATAGAACGCTTGTTCTGGGATATGGTCGTAATCACCGCTTAAAATACCTTTAAAGCCGCGAATAGTTTCTTTTAATGGAACATATTTACCTGGAGTACCATTAAATACTTCAGCAACGAAGAACGGTTGTGATAAGAAACGTTCAATTTTACGTGCACGTGCTACCACTAATTTATCTTCTTCAGATAATTCGTCCATACCAAGAATTGCGATAATATCTTTCAATTCTTTATAACGTTGTAAAATACCTTGTACACCACGAGCAATATCATAATGTTCTTGGCCAACAACAAGAGGGTCTAACTGACGTGAAGTTGAATCTAATGGGTCAACCGCAGGGTAGATACCTAAAGATGCAATTTGACGACTTAATACAACAGTTGAGTCTAAGTGCGCAAAGGTTGTTGCCGGAGATGGGTCAGTTAAGTCATCCGCAGGTACGTATACCGCTTGTACAGAGGTAATAGAACCTGTTTTGGTTGAAGTAATACGTTCTTGTAATACACCCATTTCTTCCGCTAAGGTTGGTTGGTAACCTACTGCTGATGGCATACGACCTAATAACGCAGACACCTCAGTACCAGCAAGGGTATAACGATAGATATTATCCACGAAGAATAATACATCACGACCTTCATCACGGAATTTTTCTGCCATGGTTAAACCAGTTAACGCAACACGTAAACGGTTACCTGGTGGCTCATTCATCTGACCATAAACCAAAGATACTTTATCTAATACGTTAGAATCTTTCATTTCATGATAGAAGTCGTTACCTTCTCGAGTACGTTCACCTACACCCGCAAATACAGAGTAACCAGAGTGCTCGATCGCGATGTTACGGATTAATTCCATCATGTTAACGGTTTTACCTACACCCGCACCACCGAATAGACCTACTTTACCACCTTTTGCGAATGGACAAATTAAGTCGATAACTTTGATACCAGTTTCTAATAATTCCGTACTGTTAGATTGTTCTTCATAGCTTGGTGCTGGACGGTGAATAGACCAATTTTCTTCCGCGCCAATTTCACCTTGCTCATCGATTGGTTCACCTAATACGTTCATAATACGGCCTAATGTTTTAGTCCCTACTGGAACTTGAATTGGGTTATCCGTATTTTCTACTTTTAAGCCACGTTTTAAGCCGTCAGATGTACCTAATGCGATACAGCGAACTACACCGCCACCTAATTGTTGTTGAACTTCAAGGGTTAAACCTGATTCAACTTTTAATGCATCGTAAACTTTTGGTACTGCATCTTGTGGGAATTCAACGTCAATCACCGCACCGATGATTTGTACAATTTTTCCTGCTGACATTA
>CAUUXN010000048.1:0-13436 GCA_963548985.1 uncultured Haemophilus sp.
CCCCCACAGGTCTGAATTAATCGGTCAGAAAGGGTCGATTTACCGTGGTCAATATGGGCAATAATAGAAAAGTTGCGAATATTCTTCATAAATAGATTAGTTTTCTCAAAAATCATTAAATTTAACTGGCGGATTGTACCTGAAAAGCGCGGAAATCGCTAGGGATGAAAGGGAAAAGTGCGGTCAAATTTTCAAACCTTTTAGATAAAACAAAACCCCGAATTACTTCGGGGTTTCTTTTTCCATTCAAACTGAAATTATAGGCTTTCAGTGAAAGTACGAGTAATAACGTCGCGTTGTTGTTCTGGCGTTAAAGAGTTGAAACGTACTGCGTAACCAGAAACACGGATAGTTAATTGAGGGTATTTATCCGGGTTGTTTACTGCATCTTCTAACGTTTCACGACGTAATACGTTTACGTTTAAGTGTTGACCACCTTCAACTTTAACAGTTGGTGCTACGTTTACCGGTAATTCACGGTATTCGATTTGGCCTAATTCACTTACTGCTACTACTTGGTCTTCAGCGAATTCAGCTTTTGCACATAAACAACGAGCTTCATTTTTTTCGCTGTCTAATAACCAGAATGAGTTTAAAAGATTGTCATTTGCTGCTTGAGTAATTTGAATACCTTTGATCATAAAGTGCCTCCTAATTTGGCGGTTGTATATTTATTAAACTGTGCAAATTTTATCAAACTATTTGAAGAATTCAATTAATTTTGACCTAAAACAGATTCTTTTCTCTGACTTATTTTCGAAAATTGATCTAGATTAAGGTTTTAGATGTAAAAAGATCTCACAATACTTTAAGATTTAACAAGAAATTAACATTATTCTTAGTAAAGCCTTTCTAAGCAATTTCATTTATAATGTCTCTAAGCCTATCCAATAAGGAAATACAGAATGAAAACCTGGACAGATGTTATCGGTCAAGAGAAAGAAAAACCTTACTTTAAACACATTCTACAACAAGTTCATCAAGAGAGACTCGTGGGGAAAACCATTTACCCACCGCAAGACGAAGTGTTTAATGCCTTTAAGTATACGGCATTTGATAAAGTAAAAGTCGTCATTTTAGGGCAGGATCCCTACCATGGTCCAAATCAAGCACACGGTTTAGCTTTTTCGGTGAAACCTGAAGTGGCAATTCCCCCTTCTCTACTGAATATGTACAAAGAATTGGTTAACGACATTCCAGGTTTTCACATGCCAAATCATGGCTACTTAGTGAAATGGGCGGAGCAAGGCGTGCTGCTACTGAATACCGTGCTGACCGTAGAACGTGGCATGGCACATTCACACGCTAAATTTGGTTGGGAAGTTTTTACAGACCAAGTGATTGCAGCACTTAATGAACATCGTGAAAAAGTAGTATTTTTACTTTGGGGAAGTCATGCACAGAAAAAAGGGCAATTTATTGATCGCAATCGTCATTATGTTTTAACTGCCCCGCATCCTTCTCCACTTTCTGCTCATCGTGGTTTTCTAGGATGTCATCATTTTTCTAAAACTAACGAATATTTAAAACAAAATGGTTTAAGTGAAATTGATTGGCAAGTTTAAGATTGCGACTCAACATCAAGCGGGAGATTCTTTTCCCGCTTTTCTTCTTTTTTCTGCTCTCGTCTTTTTTTAAAAAAATCACTCAATTTCTGACCGCACTTTTCTGCCAACACGCCAGAGGTAATTTCTAATGTGTGATTCATTTTATAATCATCAAAGAAATGAAAGCGAGAACCTACAGCCCCGGTTTTATAATCTGATGCACCGAAGACTAAACGTTTAATTCGGCTATGTAAAATCGCACCCGCACACATAGTACAAGGCTCAAGGGTGACATAAAGTGTGGTATTGAGCAGACGATAATTTTGAATATGTTGTGCTGCATTACGCAATGCGACAATTTCAGCGTGAGCGGTCGGATCATTTTCAATGATAGATAAATTCCAGCCTTCACCGAGAATATTTCCTTCATCGTCCACCAACACAGCCCCGACAGGAATCTCGCCGAGTGCTTCTGCACGATCGGCAAGCATCAGAGCGTATTGCATAAATTTCTCGTCTAAATCTGACCGCACTTTGAATGCCTAAACAGAGAAAGGATATTTGATTGGTTCGTGAGATTGATAACCCACCACCTTGAAATCATCCATCGTTACCCAAGTCTCAAGATCTTCAAGGGTTTTAATATCAGGATTAATTTCTAATTGTGGTGACGGGAATGGTTCACGTTTTAATTGCACATCACGCATTAACTCTAGTTGGTCTTCATAAATATGCGCATTTACAATTTTATGATATGCCTTACCCGGTTTATTACCAGTAATTTGCGCCATTAATGCAAGGAAAGTAAAAACTTGAATTTGATTGAAGTTTAAGCCAAGTGGCACATCACAAGAACGCTGATAACTGGTTAAGTGCAATGTATCGCCCACTAAGGAAAATGTGTGAGTGTGCATACAAGGACGCAAACAACCCAAATCAAATTCGCCTGGATTGAAGAAAGTCAGGATTTCGCCACGATCATCAATACCTCGACTTAAATTATTCACAATTTTACGAAGTTGATCGATGGTTTCGCCATTCGGTTTACGCCATGCTCTACCTTGTACACCATAGACGCGGCCCATATCATCGGTGCCTTTACGATGTGGATTGGCAAGCCAAGCGGCATTTTCATTGGCATTGGCATCCCATGTTTTGGTGCCAAGTTTACGGAAATCTGCCGCATTATCATAACCACGAATATAACCTAAAAACTCCGCAATTGCCGCTTTCCAATAGCTTTTTCGCGTGGTAATTAAGGGGAATTGATTATTAGCAACATCATATTCTAAATCCGCATTAATCACTGTAAGGCAACGCTTACCAGTACGCTCATTAGCAATCCACTCACCCTCATTTACAATACGTCGGCAAAGATCTAAATATTGTTTCATAAAAAACTCCTTACTAATGAACCGCACTTTTCGAGCGATTGTATGCCCATGCCATAATTAACCCACCGCCAATAATCATCGGCAAACAAAGCGCTTGTCCACGAGTCATGATGCCTAAGAAAGATTCCACTTCAGGCTCACGGACATATTCAACGATAAAACGGAAAATCCCGTAACCAACAAGGAATAATCCTGCTACCGAACCTACAGGACGAGGCTTTTTAATAAAGACATTCAGAATAATAAACAGCACGAAACCTTCTAAGAACGCCTCATAAAGCTGTGAAGGATGGCGAGGTAATAACAATGGATCATTTGGGAAAATCATGGCCCAAGGGACATCTGTTTCTCGTCCCCAAAGTTCTAAATTGATGAAATTACCAATTCGTCCCATCCCTAAGCCAAATGGAATCAAGGGCGCCACAAAATCTGCCGTTTGCCAAAAGCTTCTTTTTTGAGAATAAGAGGTCCAAATCATTGAGATAATCACCCCAATTAATCCACCATGGAATGACATTCCCCCTTCCCAAACACGAAATAAATACAGCGGATCTTGTACAAAATGATCGAAATTATAGAAGAAAACATCCCCAATGCGACCACCTAAGAACACGCCCATAAAGCCATTAAAAAGTAACGTATCCACTTGATCGACTGTCCAACCACTATTTGGTTGATTGGCACGACGAACCGCTAGCCAACGAGCAAAGATAAAGCCTAATAAATACATTAAACCATACCAACGCAACCCTATATTGCTATTACCAAAAGTGAAAATAGTCGGATCAAAATGCGGAAGCATCAAAAATTCTGAATTCATAACATTCCTTATTTAATAAACATATCAACTGCGATCGCAATTAATAGCAAGGCAAAGCCTTTTTTCAAGGTTGGGACAGGGAGTTTGGAGGTTGCTGTTGCCCCTAGTTTAGAAGTGAAGAATGAAGTGCCCGTAATACCAAGCACGGCAGGCAAATAAACATAACCTAGGGAATAATCTGGCATGGAAGGATTACCCCAACCACTCACCATAAAGCTAAACATGCCTGATAAACCAAGAAGCGCGCCACAGAATGCAGAAGAACCGATAGATTTTTTCATATCAATCCCGCGGGAATTTAAAAATGGCACGATAAAACCACCACCGCCAACGCCTGCTGCACTTGATGCCATCCCAATTAAAATACCACCGATAACAGATGCTTGTGTTGTTAAAGGTTTGGTTTTCCCTGTGTTTTTCTTAATAGAAATCACCATTTTTGCCGCTAAATATACGACTAAACAGGCAAAGATTTTGGCTGATACATCACGATCAAGTTTGCCAATAAACAAACCAGAGATAAAGACCGAGATCATCACCATCGGTGCCAATACTTTCACGGCACTCCAGACTATATTACCTAGTTTATGATGACGCTGTGCAGAAGAAAATCCAGTAATCACAATGGTTGCAAATGAAGTCCCTAATGCGGTAGACATCAGCAAGGGTTCAGGTACGCCTACCATCGGCAATAAATAAACCAAGGTAGGGACGATAATTAACCCACCACCAATGCCAAATAATCCGGCAAGAAAACCAACCACAGACCCGACAAGCAAACAAAGTAAAATAAAAGTGAGCATTATTGCCCCCTTGATTTATAAAACGAACGTTTTTGATATTTAGAAGAACCATTTTTACGCGGCGCATGATAAGGTTTATTTGTCTCATGCTCTTGCGAATTTTCAAGCAATGTTTTTTCGTTGCCAAACATCACTTGGGCAAACTCTTTCATCGCTTTGCGATAAACATCTTTCTTAAAGGACACAACCTGACGTACGGGATACCAAAAACTTACCCAACGCCAACCATCAAATTCTGGTGATTTTGTTGTGTTCATATTAATATTTTTTTCATCCCCCACTAATTGCAACAAAAACCAACGTTGTTTTTGCCCAATACACACGGGTTTGCTGTCATAACGCAGCAATCTTTTCGGCAGCTTATAACGCAACCAATGTTTAGACGCGTAAAGCACCTTCACATCTTTGGGTTGCAAACCAACCTCTTCATATAATTCACGATACATGGCTTGTTCGGCACTTTCATTATCGTTAATTCCACCTTGCGGGAATTGCCACGAATTCTGCCCGTATCGTTTAGCCCAAAGCACCTGCCCTTTGCGATTACAAATGACAATGCCTACATTTGGACGGTAGCCATCAAAATCGATCACTATCGTTCACCTTAAATTTTGTACAAAAATAATTTGCAGATTGTTTCATAAATTCGCTTTTTTATCAACCGAATGGGCATATTTACCCTATTGTGGATAACTCTGTGGGTAACACTTGGATAGTCTAAATTTAACTGTGTATAAAAATTAAAAACCGCTTTTCACACTTCATTTTTTTCATTTTTGCATAACCTTTAATCAAAAATTTTCCAAAAAAAATGACCGCACTTTTTCTCATCAAAGTGCGGTCAAAAATTCAGCCATTTTTTAGTTTAAACATTCCTGGCTTGGTGAAGAAATAACAGCTGTGAGTTATTCAATATTTCTGTGGATAAAATTGTGATTGAGCAAATGGTGACTGTTGCATAACTCTTCTTAGCATTTTACCATAGAGCTTTGAGGAAAAATTTTATCTTTAATTTCATAAAGATAACGATTATTCACAGAAATCATCTTATTCACATTCAAGTAAAAATTTTAGTGGTTATTTTTCATCCAAGCCTTTTTTGACTAACGCTAAATAGCGTTCCCATTCAAAATATTGACCAGGATCGATCTTACGACCAGGCGAAATATCGCAATGCCCAACGATACGATCGAGCGTTATTTTCGGGTAAGCTTGCATGATATCTCGTGTTAATGCAGCAAGCACTTGGTATTGCTCCGCTGTAAAAGGTTGTTCATTACTGCCCTCTAGCTCAATCCCAATCGCAAAATCATTACATTTATCCCGTCCTTCAAAGCAAGAAAGCCCCGCATGCCATGCTCTATCATTGAAACTAACGTACTGTGTCACCTTGCCATCCCGTTCAATTAAACAATGGGCAGACACGCGAAATTGATAAATTTCCTCAAAATAGGGATGGATGGTTGGATCGAGTTTACCTTGGAAAAAATCATCTACATATCCACCACCAAATTGTTCTGGCGGCAAACTGATGTAATGAATGACGAGTAATGAAATATCCTCTACATCAGGACGTTCATCAAAATGTGGTGAAATCACTTTTCTTGCCTGGCTTAACCAGCCATTTTTTATCTTATTCATCTGTTTTTCTGCGATTAAATTTTATTTTTGCGATCGAGATCGCAAAAGAAGTGCGGTCAGTTTCACTTTCATTTTTCCCTTTTACACAATGTTGCAGCCAATCCTGGCATTTTTTTATTCAACCAAAAGGAAATTTAATTTAATGAAACTCACTTTTTCTAAACCTTTACATAAAGGTTTTACGTTAATTGAATTGATGATCGTGATTGCGATTATTGCTATTCTCGCGACGATCGCCATTCCGTCTTATCAAAATTATACCAAAAAAGCAGCTATCTCCGAATTGTTACAAGCTTCTGCACCTTATAAATCTGATGTGGAACTATGTATCTATAGCACCAATGCCCCAACAAACTGTTCAGGTGGCTCAAATGGCATTGCAGCAGATATCACTACCGCAAAAGGCTATGTCAAATCCATCACCACGAAATCAGGTGTGATTACGGTGACTGGAAATGGTGCATTGGATGGGATCAGTTATTCTTTAACGGCGACAGGCTCAACCTCATCAGGTGTTACCTGGACAACTGCTTGCCCAAGTAATGCTGATTTATTCCCTGCAGGCTTCTGTTCTTCTGCTAAATAGCGAAACATGGCTTATCAAGCAATCGCAAAAAATGGCGAGATTTATCATATCTCGCCACAATATTGGCAACAAAACCAACAGCAACAATCATTGCTGCTGCGTTACTTTGCGCTCCCTCTTAAAGAAGACGAACACCATTTATGGCTTGCGGTGGATTCGCTGAATAATCTTGCGGCTTGTGAAACCTTTGCTTTTTTAAGTGGAAAATTGGTTGAACCGATTTTATTTGAAACGACTCAACTCAAACAACTTTTACAATCCCTTGCACCTAAAGCCAATCAAATCGAAGAGCAAACCACGTTTTATCATCATTCAGAAGACGAAAGCACGGCTAATTTAGCTAATGAAGATGAACCCGTTATTCAATTATTAAACAGTATTTTTGAAACAGCCCTGCAAAAAAATGCCTCCGATATTCATTTAGAAACTCAGCCAAATGGGCTCTTAATTCGTTTACGTATTGATGGTGTGCTCCAACCGCAACCGATTATTAGTAAAGCGCTCGCCAATCGTGTAATTTCTCGCCTTAAACTCTTAGCCAAACTGGATATCAGTGAAACTCGGCTACCACAAGATGGCCGCTTTCAATTCAAAACTACATTTTCCGATATTTTAGATTTCCGCCTTTCTACCTTGCCTACGCATTGGGGAGAAAAAGCAGTATTACGATTACAACAAAATAAACCTGTCCAACTAAGTTTTGCTGAGTTGGGTATGACACAAAACCAACAAAGTCAATTTCAACATGCGCTCAGCCAACCGCAAGGTTTAATCCTGGTGACAGGCCCAACAGGAAGTGGAAAAAGTATCTCGCTTTATACTGCACTTCAATGGCTCAACACACCAGATAAACACATTATGACGGCAGAAGATCCCGTTGAAATTGAATTAGAAGGCATCATTCAAACTCAAGTAAATCCGCAAATCGGTTTGGATTTTAGCCGATTACTTCGTACATTTTTACGACAAGATCCCGACATTATTATGCTTGGTGAAATTCGAGATGAAGAAAGTGCATTGATGGCATTAAGAGCCGCTCAAACCGGCCATTTAGTGCTTTCTACCTTACATACCAACGATGCCATCTCAGCGATTTCACGCTTGCAACAACTAGGTATTCAATCTCACGAAATTGAAAATAGTCTCTTATTAGTTATCGCACAGAGATTGGTGCGTAAACGTTGCTTAAAGTGCGGCCAACATTTTAGTGATTCTTGCGATTGCCATCAGGGATATCGAGGTCGTATTGGTGTGTATCAATTTTTACAATGCGAAAACAATCGCTACCAAACTGATTTCGATTCACTTTATCAAAGCGCGTTAGAAAAAGTAAAAGATCACGTCACCGATCTCGCCGAAATTCAACGCGTGTTAGGTAAAAAATAGGTAACACTATGGCAAAGCAAAAACTCTTTTATTTTCAAGCCTATGATCAGCGGCAACAATGGCAAAAAGGTAGTCTTGTTGCACAATCTAAACAAGCTGCGCAATTTCTGTTAATTGCAAAAGGTTTTAGTAGAATTCGCTTGCAACAAGATTGGCAACTTAATCAAAAACCGAAAAATGCAGAAATCAGTGCTTTATTGAATCAATTGGCTACTCTGCTCAGCTCTGCCATTCCATTAAAAAATGCATTGCATATTTTGCAAGATAACTGCACACAATTGGGATTGCATCAGTGGCTTGGTGCCTTAATTGAGTTAATTGAAAGTGGTCTTCCGTTTTCACAAAGTTTAGAAATACAAGGAAAGTATTTAAATTTTCAAGAAATTCAGCTCATTCAGGTGGGAGAAATGACAGGAAAACTGGCAGAAGTATGCACTAAAATCGCAGAACGTCGAACGCAATCATTAGCGCTTCAACGCAAATTACAAAAAATTATGCTTTATCCTGTCATGGTATTAGGTATTTCGCTTTCACTTACGTTAATTTTACTGCTTTTCGTTGTACCACAATTTGCTGAAATGTATGGCGAAAATTCCGCTGAATTGCCTACATTAACAGCTGTGTTATTAGCCATGTCTCAATTCCTACAACATCATTTTATTTCATTGATGATTGTCTGCATTTTCGCTCTTTTTATGCTGAAGATGGCATTAAAACATTCTCTTTGGCTGAACCAAAAAAAGAATACACTGATTGGTCGCATGCCAATTTGGGGCAATATCATTTGCCTTTCTCGTTTAATCAGTTTTAGCCATAACCTGCAATTAATGCTTCAATCAGGAGTGGCATTAACGCCTGCGTTAAATAGTTTTCTTCCCAAACAGCAAACTTGGCAAACACAACGTACCTTAAAAGGCGATATTCTGCTACAACAAGAAGTGCGGTCAATTTTACAGTGGGTTTCTCAAGGCTATCCATTTTCAGAAAGTGTCAGTAGCCATCTTTTTCCAATGGAAGCGCAGCAAATGCTACAGATTGGAGAGAAAAGTGGAAAACTTGCATTGATGTTGCGACATATTGCTGACAACTATCAAGAAAAGCTTAATCATCAAATTGATTTACTTTCCCAACTTTTAGAGCCATTAATGATGCTCATTATTGGTAGTTTAATTGGTATCATAATGATGGGGATGTATCTGCCAATTTTTAATATGGGTTCGGTAATCCAATGATGACATTCGCCTTTTTCTTATTGGGAGGTTTCGCTGGCATCTTTGCTTGGCTTTATATTGATCATTTTATCCCTAATCTCCAACAAGAAATTTATCAGAACTATATCGAACTTTATCCTGAAAACAGACCCATTTTCCATAGCGAAAAAGCAGCCATTCAATCTCAAAAGTGTGGTCATATTTTCCTTTATTTTTTAGGGTTTGGACTCTGTTTTGCTGCACTCTATTATTTTCTTCAGGATGAATTATTTACTTTATGGCTCGCGATTACGCTTAGTCTCATCTTTGTTATCAGTTGGCTAGACTGGCACTATCAACTGATTTCACCTACACCTTGCCTGTTTTTATTTTTCCTGGGTTTATTCGGCGCACATCAAAAACTTTCAATTCTGACGCTTTCTCAAAGTTTAGAAAGTGCGGTTAGTTTTTTCGGTGTTTTTTATATCATCTATCATTTGTCTAAATGGTTTTATAAGAAGGAAGCTTTAGGCCGTGGCGATTATTGGCTTGCTTTGGGAATCGGCACTTATCTCACCATCGCGCACTTACCACTTTTCTTATTCATTGCCTGTCTATTAGGCATCATAGGTTATTGGATTTCTCGTAAACCTGTTTTACCTTTCGCGCCCTTTCTTTGCTTATCTTTAATCATCACCAGTGCAATAACCCTATAAATGTAATATATTGGCAACATTGAAAAATATTATGTTTAAGAAGTGGATGTAAAACATCCTCCTCTTAAATCAAGTAGCAAGGAATATCATGACTTATATTGTAGGCCTTACTGGTGGTATCGGTAGTGGAAAAAGCACGATTGCAAATCTCTTTGTTGACCTTGGTGTACCCATTGTTGATGCTGATATTGTGGCAAGAGAAGTGGTCGAAAAAGGCTCGCCGCTGCTTGCTCAAATTGCTGAGCACTTTGGAAAATCGATTCTGACTGAAGAAGGTGAATTAAATCGAGCTGAGCTACGAAAAAAAGTATTTGCAGACGAAAATGAAAAAAACTGGCTCAATCATTTATTACATCCTGCTATTCGCGAAAGAATGTTAGCGCAATTAAATGCTCAGACCGCTCCTTATACCTTGTTTGTCGTTCCACTGCTTATTGAAAACAAGCTCACCACGCTTTGCGATCGCGTACTTGTTATTGATGTTAAACCTGAAACTCAACTCGCTCGTGCATCATCGAGAGATCATAATAATATTCAGCAAATTCAAGCTATTATGAATGCACAAGTCAGCCGAGAAGAAAGATTAAAATGGGCGGATGATATCATTTCAAATGATGCAAAATTGCCAGAAAACTTACCGCACTTAAAACAAAAAGTGCTAAAATTGCACCAATTTTATTTAAGTGAATCGAGAAAGAAAAATGTCTGATGAAATTTTTGAAGTCCCCTGCCCAACATGTCAAAAGCCAGTGCCTTGGACACAGGAAAGTCAATTTCGCCCTTTTTGCAGCAAACGTTGCCAACTCATTGATTTAGGTGAATGGGCTGCAGAAGAAAAAGCCATTCCAAGTGATACTGCTGATTTTGCCATGGATCCCAATCTCAGTGATGAATGGAGTATCAAATGAGTCTTCAGCATCAAGATAATGGTAAACAGGGTGAGTTTTTCTTACTCGATGAGCAAGGAAAGAAAATCGCGAAACTCACCTATTTTTATGAAACACCCGATACCATTAATGCTAATCACACGTTTGTTGATGAGTCTCTTCGAGGACAAGGTGTGGCAGACAAACTCTATCAAGCCTTAATTCATTTTATCCAGGCTAAAAAGCTGACATTACACCCAACTTGTAGCTATATTGCAAGAAAATGGGAACGAACCCAATCTTCTCAATCCCAAGCTTAAACCTATTAATAAGCATTTTATTTTTAAGGATATTTTTCCGACTTCGTGGTATCCTTAGCCCCATTTATTTCTGAGAACCTGTTATTTATTATGCAAGAAAATTATTTAAGTCAGCAGCGGTTTGCTGATCTTCCATTACATCCTATCGTACAAAAAGCCCTACAAGACAAGGGATTTGAATATTGCACCCCTATTCAAGCGTTATCGTTACCTATTACCTTACAAGGAAAAGATGTTGCTGGCCAAGCGCAAACCGGCACTGGTAAAACAATGGCATTTTTAACGGCAACATTTCATCATTTATTAACGCATCAACCTGATTTTGCTACCAATCAACCTCGCGCATTAATTCTTGCTCCAACCCGTGAACTGGCTGTACAAATTAATCATGATGCAGAATTATTAGCAAAAACAAGTGGATTACGAACCGCACTGGCTTATGGTGGTGATGGCTATGATAAACAACTTAAAGCGATTGAAGCCGGTGTGGATATTTTAATTGGTACCACTGGTCGTGTAATTGACTACGTGAAACAAGGGATCATCCGTTTAGATGATATCCAAGTCGTAGTATTGGACGAAGCGGATCGTATGTTTGATTTAGGTTTCATTCGTGATATTCGTTATTTATTACGTAAATGTCCTTCTCCGCAAGAACGACTCACCATGCTCTTTTCTGCAACGCTCTCTTACAAAGTACGAGAACTTGCCTTTGAAGATATGAATTCCCCAGAATACATTGAAATTGAACCAGAACAAAAAACGGGGCATCGAATTAAAGAGGAACTGTTCTATCCGTCAAATGAAGACAAAATTCCTCTCTTGCTCACGTTAATGGAAGAGGAATGGCCAGAGCGTTGCATTGTTTTTGCGAATACTAAACATAAATGTGAAGAAATTTGGGGCTATTTAGCCGCAGATGGTCATCGAGTGGGATTGCTCACGGGTGATGTAGCACAGAAAAAACGTCTTTCATTGCTCAAACAATTTACCGATGGGGAACTCGATATTCTCGTCGCAACCGATGTTGCCGCACGTGGGTTACATATTCCAGATGTGACACACGTCTTTAACTTTGATTTACCTGATGATCGAGAAGATTACGTTCACCGTATTGGCCGTACTGGTCGAGCGGGTGAAAGTGGTGTATCTATCAGCTTTGCTTGTGAAGAATATGCGATGAATTTACCGGCAATTGAAGAATACATTGGGCATTCTATTCCCGTCAGTCAATATGACCCGAATTCATTGATTACTGATATTCCAAAACCTTATCGTTTAAAACGCAATCCTACGCCTCAAACGAGAAATACTACGACAAGAAAAACAAACTATCGTCGTAAAAACTAAAAAGAAAAGCTGATGAATATCTTCATCAGCTTTTTTTATGATTAATGCAATCCGACTCGTCGGCGTGCAGTGCGCATCAATAAGAATACCCACGGCCATAATACGCCTGATGCAATGGCACCAAAGATTTCCTGCCAGTTAAAAAATGCCCCATGTAAAGAGAATTCAACCAAGAAAATAGCCACTCGAATGGCAAAAACGAAAAGAAGGACCAATAAACTTTGAAACCAAAGGGAAAGATTGCGCAACATTAAGTAATATTTGGAAACAAAATAGAAGGCGACAGAAAGCACTAATCCATGCACGCCTAGAATAGAGCCTAGCACAATATCCCATAAAACCCCGAGTAAAAACGCCCAACCAATGCTTACTCTATCAGGTAAAGCAAGAGTCCAGTAAAGCAAGACTAAAATCAACCAAGAAGGTTTAAAGGCTTGAAAGCCTGCTGGCCATGGTGCTAACTCCATCACTAATGCTACAACAAAGAAGCATAAAATGGTCGCCCATTGAAAAATAAAACGCCCTTGCATTAGTCTTCATCCCTATGTTCTTGTTGATCTGGAGAAACCGGTTCCTCTTGTTGAGGCATTGTGGTTGGAATTTCAGGATCCAAGATTTCTTTTCCTGTATGCGGTTGAGTGCTATCCGCTTGGTCATCCGTAATCTTGGTTTTACTCACAGAATGTGTCGCTTCATGGGCTTGGCTTTCTAAACGTTGCTGTACTAAACGACGCACTTCTTCTGGTGACATGGATTTCACTTTCGACATATCAAGATTGCTCGGCCAAAGTAAAAGCAAATAACGTAAACGATCTAA
>CAUUXN010000049.1:0-13082 GCA_963548985.1 uncultured Haemophilus sp.
TACTATAAGTCCCTTCCGTTTTTACAACGTGGATTCGACCGTCTTGAAATTCAGGATGGTTTAATAGCACACCTGAATCCATCACACCAATTTTCACGCCTGAGCCATTAAAGCTAAGAGCATAAGCCGTGGAGGCATTCATTGAGGTTAAGCCCCAATCTTTGAGGTATTCAGCGCTTTCCCAACTTTTGGTATTACCGGCTTGGCCTTGTTCAGAATAAGCGGCTGCATTAGCAGCATACCAACCAACAAGTAGTGCGAGTGCGGTTTTTTGAAGTGTTTGAGGTTTCATGTTGTCTTCCTTTATCTTTTTGATTTTAGGAGGCTATTATTCGCCTCATCGCGAAGCGCTTCAATGACTCAAATCAAAATTTCAGAGAAAAATGTTTATTCTGTGACAACGATCACACCAAAGTGCGGTCAAAAGAGGGGATAAATTTATGTATCGTAGAAATCAATGTTATAATTTGCGAACAAAATGATTAAGGAGTAACTCATGGCTATTTTAGTAACGGGTGGCGCAGGCTATATCGGTTCACACACTGTAGTGGAATTATTAAATGCAAATAAAGAAGTGGTAGTATTGGATAATTTATGTAATTCATCCCCAAAATCTTTAGAACGCGTAAAAGAAATCACGGGCAAAGACGTGAAATTTTATGAGGGCGATATTTTAGATCGTGCTTTATTACAAAAAATCTTTGCTGAAAACAGCATTCAGTCGGTAATCCATTTTGCAGGTTTAAAAGCTGTGGGTGAAAGTGTTCAGAAACCCGCTGAATACTATATGAATAATGTTGCTGGTACGATTGTTCTCATTCAAGAAATGAAAAAAGCAGGTGTGTGGAACTTTGTATTTAGTTCATCTGCAACGGTTTATGGTGATCCGGAAATTATTCCAATTACAGAAGATTGCAAAGTGGGCGGTACAACCAACCCTTACGGTACCTCTAAATACATGGTCGAACAAATTCTGACCGATGTTGCGAAAGCTGAACCACAATTTAGTATGACGATCTTACGTTATTTCAACCCAGTGGGCGCACACGCAAGTGGCTTGATTGGTGAAGATCCAAATGGTATTCCAAATAACCTATTACCTTATATCAGCCAAGTTGCGATCGGTAAATTACCGCAACTTTCCGTGTTTGGTAGCGATTATGATACTCATGACGGCACAGGTGTACGTGATTATATTCACGTGGTGGATTTAGCGATTGGTCACTTAAAAGCATTAAATCGCCATGAAAATGACGCAGGTTTACACATTTATAACTTAGGTACAGGTACTGGTTATTCTGTGCTTGATATGGTGAAAGCGTTCGAGCAAGCGAACAATATTAAAATTCCATATCGCCTTGTGGCACGTCGTCCGGGTGATATTGCAACCTGCTATTCCGATCCAAGCCTTGCTGCAAAAGAGTTAAATTGGACAGCTGAACGTGGTCTTGAGCAAATGATGAAAGATACCTGGAATTGGCAAAAAAATAATCCGAAAGGATATCGAGATTAATCTCACTCTTGTTGGGCGGAGCATCATTCCGCCCTTAATATTTTAATCAGATAAAACACGCTCAAAAATAACCGCACTTTATGTCAGAACAATCCCTTTCTAGTCAAATATTTACCCGCAAAATGCTGATCTGTGTTTTCACTGGATTTAGTTCGGGTTTACCACTTTTCGTGTTATTGCAAATGTTGCCTGTATGGTTGACAGATAAAGGGCTTTCCGTTGAATTAATCGGTGCATTGACAGGGGTGATGGTGCCATATGGTTTGAAGTTTTTATGGGCGCCGTTATTAGATCGCTATTTCCCACATTTTTTAGGGCGTCGTCGTAGTTGGTTATTGATTTCTCAAGTGATTTTGCTGATTTCACTTTATGCAATAAGTCAGTTTGATCCCGTGGCTGAGTTAAGTACGGTAGCTAAAATTGCCACATTTATTGCCTTTTTCTCTGCGACACAAGATATTGTACTCGATGCTTATCGTCGTGAAATTTTAACGGATAATGAATTAGGATTGGGGAACACCATCCACATTAATGCTTATCGTGTTGCAGGTTTAATTCCTGGGGGGCTCTCGCTTTATTTAGCGACGATTTATCCATGGGAAACCGTCTTTTTATTGACCGCACTTTGTATGCTAGCGGGCATATTTATGACACTCTTTTTAGCGAAAGAACCAAATATTGCCCAGGTCGATCGTGATCAACCTTTCTATATGGTATTTTGGATACCTTTGAAAGAGTTCTTCCAACGCAAAGGTGTCGCCCAAGCCATCGGTTTTTTACTCTTTTTGTTCTTGTATAAATTTGGTGATTCATTTGCCACCACGTTACAAACGAAATTCGTCTATGACATGGGCTTTGAAAAAGAGCATATTGCGTTGGTGGTAAAAAGTACCTCACTTTGGGCAAGTATCTCTGCCGGTCTCGTGGGGGGGGTGATTATGTTACGCCTAGGCATTAACCGCGCATTATGGGTATTTGGTTTCATCCAATTGATTACTATTGGTGGATTTATTTGGTTAGCTGCATTTGGGCATTTTGACCATATCGGTGCCGCAGAACTTTGGAAATTAGGTTTCGTTATTGCGGCTGAATATATCGGTGTCGGTTTAGGTACAGCTGCCTTTGTCGCCTTTATGGCTCGCGAAACGAATCCGCTTTATACAGCCACTCAATTAGCCTTATTTACCAGCCTTTCCGCTTTACCGAGTAAAGGGCTTGGTATGTTATCTGGTTACTTGGTTAAAGCAGTGGGCTACTATCATTTTTTCTGGATTTGTTTATTCCTTGCTATCCCAGGAATGATTTGTTTATTCTGGGTGGCACCATGGAATAAAAAAGGAAATGAAAAAGCTTAAAATAAAATAAAGTGCGGTCAAAATTAACAGCAAAATCATTTGACCAAACAAGGCTTTAACGGTATTTTAAACAGGTCTATTATTTATTGGAGATTCGTATGAAAATTATTCTTTTAGGTGCTCCTGGTGCAGGAAAAGGCACACAAGCACAATTTATTATGAACAAGTTTGGTATCCCACAAATTTCAACAGGGGATATGTTCCGTGCAGCGATTAAAGCGGGGACAGAATTAGGCAAACAAGCAAAAGCATTAATGGATGAAGGAAAATTAGTACCGGATGAATTAACCGTTGCATTAGTAAAAGATCGTATTTCTCAACCAGATTGTGCAAATGGTTTCTTATTAGATGGTTTCCCACGTACGATTCCACAAGCGGATGCATTAAAAGATTCTGGCGTGAAAATTGATTACGTTTTAGAGTTTGATGTACCGGATGAAGTGATCGTTGAACGTATGAGTGGTCGTCGCGTACACCAAGCATCTGGCCGTTCTTACCACATCGTTTATAATCCACCAAAAGTGGAAGGTAAAGATGATGTAACGGGTGAAGATTTAATTATCCGTGCCGATGATAAACCAGAAACGGTGTTAGATCGTTTAGCGGTTTACCACAAACAAACCAGCCCATTAATTGATTATTACCAAGCTGAAGCGAAAGCAGGTAATACGCAATATTTCCGTTTAGATGGTACTCAAAAAGTGGAAGCTGTAAGCCAAGAATTAGATAAAATCTTAGGCTAAAATAGACTGGAAACTGACCGCACTTTGAAGAGAAAAGTGCGGTTAATTTTTCAAAAGGATTTTGAGATCGTAAATTGAGATCGTATTTGGGGACATTATGAGCAAGAAAAGAACAATAGCATTGACGATTTCGGCTATCGCAGTGGCACTTGGGATCGGCGCACAATTTTATACCAATCACAAAATCGATCAGGTATTAAAAAATTTCCCTTACTCTTTGGATAATCAAGCAACATTGAATGTGACGCAAACCGCGAAAAACTTTTTTATTCGCGAGTTAATCTTTAGTGTAAAAGATAGCGATGCGAAAAGCACAAATGTGATTTCAACTAAGCTCACCGCACTGCCTTTCTTCATTACAGCGGAGTCTCAGTTATCTGATCAATTAGTTCGTCAATTAAATAAAACATTAAATATCACGATTGATAAAAACACGATTAATAGTAAATTTTCGCCGGTAGGGGATTATTTACAGTCTGATATTTTGACGGAATTCCGTGATTTTGCGAATAAGTCCCAAAACCTTTCTATCGGTCTTCATTTCTTAAAAAATAAAGAAGTTGAGCTAAAAACAACTCTAAGTGGTTTTAATTACGATAAAGACACTAAACTGGAACAAATTGAGGGTGAAGCTCGCCTAGTGCCTGTCGGCGCAAATCAATACGATCTATCAAGTATTGACTTAACCGCGAAAAATGCCGAAGTGGCGTTGTTAAATGGCGAAAACACCCATGTTTATATGAAAAATGCGACGTACCACTTTGACGTGAAATCAGGTGAGGCAGATAAACGTGATCTGAGTACGAAATTCAGTAGTGATATTTTACGTATTGCCAATAAAAGCCGTACGACAGAAGAAAGCCAAGCAACAGCTGGTGGTTTGAATTTATTGATTAAACAAAATGGCGTGCCAAGTGCAGTCAATTTTCATCATGAATTTAAAAAATTAAGTGATGGCTCACTAGACATTAAAGATGGCGTCAATTTGTTAACGAAAATTTTTACACAAAACGATCGTTTTGATGGTTCATTATCCGTGCTTTCTGTCAATGTGCCTAAAAATAATCAACCTTACTTTAACTTACAAAATGCCGGTCTTGAACTTAAGTTGGCGAATACGGATTTAACCAAGGCTAATGTAGATTTTAAACTGAATGTTGATAGTGTGAAACAAACCCCTGCCGATGAAGCGCGTAAATGGGAAGCTAAAGGCGGTAAAGTTAATATTCAGTTAGATGATTACAACGTGGCAAACGAATTGGCGTTTGTACCATTTTTATTAGATGCTTTTGCTGAGAAAGAGGCACCCTCAAAAGATAATAAAGACTTCTTGAATGCCAAAGATAAATGGGTGAAAGAATTTAGTGGCAAAACCAATATTGAGGCAGCCTTAAAATCATTTAATATGGCTGATTTAGTGCTTGATGACGTATCAGCCAGTGATAAGACGGAAACACTAGACAATGATCAATATAATGAACATATCACATTGTCAGCGAATAAAGCCAGTTACCCAAGTGCAGGCTTCCAATTTGAAAAATTAGCGATTGATGCACCATTTAAAATTAATCATAGCAAAGCGCATTTATCAGCAAGATTTTGCTCAGCACCGTTTTATGGGGCCTTATGCAGCACGCATTTAACGTCAGCCACATTCGATAAATATATCAAAAATTCTTGGAAAGAGCTTGATTTAATCGTTGATAATGCAACATTGAATTTAAATCTAAATACTTATCCAGAGACCAATGCTTATCCTGTAAAATTGGAAGTGAGTGGTATTGTGCCTCAAGTGCCCGAAGATGATTCATCAGACATGATTCCAGATAATATTGAAGGCACATTTAATCTGACATTAAGTAAAATGTTGTTTGATGATCAAAATGAAAAAGCCTTAGCCATTAAGGAAAATTCATACTTTTGGCAATATTTAAGTAGCTTTGTGAAACATGATGGAAAACTTCACCGAGAATTTGTAGAAGAAGGTGATAATTACGTTTCTAGAGTGGAAAAAACGGAAAATGGTTACTTAATTAATGGGCGTACGCTTGAAGATCTTCGTCAAGAAAGCATGATGGAGACTGATGAGGGCGAAGAAGATAAGCCAGCTGCAACTGACTAGCTGAAAGGATAATATAAAAAATGACCGCACTTGAGATTCAAAGTGCGGTCATTTTTTTATCTGTTTTTGATTACTTCACTAATCCACCACTTGCTTGTAAATCAGCATGGTAGGAAGAGCGAACAAATGGGCCACAGGCTGCGTGTTCAAAGCCCATTGCGTTGGCTTTATCACGGAACTCATCAAATTCTGCTGGTGGCACATAGCGCGCAACTGGTAAGTGATGGCGACTTGGTTGGAGATATTGTCCAAGTGTCAACATGGTTACACCGTTTGCACGTAAGTCTTCCATCACTTGAAGAATTTCCTCATTGGTTTCACCCAATCCAACCATTAGACCTGATTTAGTTGGAATGTTTGGGAACATTTCTTTGAAATCATGAAGCAATTTTAAAGACCACTGATAATCAGCGCCCGGACGAATTTCTTTATACAAACGTGGTACATTTTCTAAGTTGTGGTTGAACACATCTGGTGGATTGTCTTTTAATTTTTCTAAGGCTTGAGTAATACGTCCTCTGAAATCAGGAACCAAAATCTCAATTTTGATGCCAGGGTTTAATGCTCGCACTTCTTTTACACATTCAGCAAAATGACCTGCACCACGATCAGGTAAATCATCACGGTCTACAGAGGTAATCACCACATATTTCAACTTCATATCTTGGATAGTTTCAGCTAATTTACGTGGTTCATCCGGATCGGGCGGTAATGGTTTACCATGTGCAACGTCACAGAATGGGCAACGACGAGTACAAATCGCCCCTAAAATCATAAAGGTTGCCGTACCATGGTTAAAGCACTCGTGTAAATTTGGACAAGACGCTTCTTCGCAGACAGAATGTAGGCCATGACGACGCATCCCGTTTTTGATGGTTTCGATCTTTAATGAGCTAGATGGCAATTTGATTTTCATCCATTCTGGCTTTTTCAATAATTCTTGATTAGGATCGATGTTTTTAACAGGGATGATTGATGTTTTGGCTGCATCACGGTATTTCACACCGCGTTCCATTTTAAAAGGCGTTGACATTGTTCTTTCCTAAAGAAAAATGCCTGATTCAGGCATTTTTAAATGAGTTATAAAAGTGAATGTTATAAATTTGTAACATTATAGCCCAAAAGTTCGGCAAAGTGTTTAATTAATTTTGGGGAAACCTTGTCAAGTATTGCCTCTTCTTTACCGATAAAATCAGCAAGCTGACACATTTCAAGCTCTGCATAGCCGCAAGGATTAATGTAGTGGAAAGGATTGAGATCCATATTGATATTAAACGCAAGCCCATGGAAAGAGCAGCCTTTTCGAATGCGTAAACCTAATGAACAGATTTTTTTGCCATCAATATACACACCAGGTGCATCTGGTTTGGGATAACCTTCAATACCATAGTCTGCAAGGGTTTTTACAACAGATTGTTCAAGTGCGGTCACTAATTGGCGAACATTTAAATGTTCATGACGTTTAATATCAATGAGCACATACATGACCTGCTGACCAGGACCATGATAGGTAATTTGACCACCACGATCCGATTGAACAACAGGAATATCACTTCGTTGTAATAAGTGTTCTGGTTTGCCAGCTTGGCCT
Organism: uncultured Haemophilus sp.; assembly: GCA_963548985.1. GTDB lineage: Bacteria > Pseudomonadota > Gammaproteobacteria > Enterobacterales > Pasteurellaceae > Haemophilus_D. The sequence goes on from CAUUXN010000049.1 coordinate 7,325, forward strand.
TGTGTGAAAACAGGATGATGCTCAACTAGCCAAATTTCATCGGTGGTTTCTGCATTTCGATTATCCGTGAATTCCTGCATTTTATGCCAGATTTCCTGATAATCTTGTAATCCTAATTGACGGACAATTAAATCAGTCTTGTTCATCTTAGAGAACCATTTTGACGCCTTCAACTTTTGCAAGTTCTTTGTAAAGTGTTTCTACTTGCTCAAAGTTTTGCGCGACGATATCAATCGAAACTGAATTATAAGTGCCTTTACTACTGCATTTTTCCTTTGGAATATAATCACCCGGTAAATATTTTTGTATCACTGCTACGATGTCTTGCGCTAAACCTTCACGGTTAACACCTGCGACTTTAAATGTCATTGCAGCAGGGAATTCCATTACTTCTTTTAGTTTTTCATAATCGTTTTCGGTTGCCATGTTGTTTCCTTAATTTAAGAATAAGGTGCGTGAATCAGTTAAATTCATACACCTTACGGATTTATTGATGTGATATAAATGGGGAAGTGCGGTTAATTTTCAAGGTGTTTAGTCAAATAATCCTTTAACTGTTAATACTAACCAGTCCCAACCTTTACCTAAGAAACCGCCTTCTTGTACATCTTCTAATGCTTGAAGATTTACGGTAGCGACATCTTTGCCGTCTAATTGATAAACGATTTTACCTACCACTTGGCCTTTTGCTAAAGGTGCTTGTAAGTATTTGTTATCTAATTCATAACGTGCTTTTAAGTCAGTTTGTTTACCTTTTGGCACAGTGATAAAGCCATCTTCTAAGACACCAAGTTTAACGTCACCTTTATCACCGTAGTAAACAGATTGTTTTGAAATTTCTTCACCTGCTTTTTGAGTTTTTAAGGTTTCAAAGTTAGCAAAACCCCATTGTAAGAGTTTTTTACTTTCTACTTCACGACCTTTATAGGTTGGTACACCCATTACAACAGAAATTAAACGCATATTGTTTGGACTTGTTGCTGATGCGACAAGGTTATAACCTGCTTGGCTTGTGTGACCGGTTTTCATACCATCCACGTTAATGGTTTTATCCCATAATAAGCCATTACGGTTAGGTTGTTTGATTTTGTTGAAAGTAAAGTCTTTTTCTGCGTAGATTTTATATTCTTCCGGTAAATCACGAATAATATGCGCACCAATAATCGCCATATCACGTGCAGTCGAATATTGGTTTGGATCATCTAAACCATGTGGTGTGGTGAAGTTAGTATTTTTTAAGCCAAATTGTTGAACGTATTTATTCATGGTATCAACGAAGTTAGCCACGGTACCCGAAATATGTTCAGCTACAGCAACACAGGCATCATTACCAGAAACAATGATAATCCCTTTGTTTAAATCACCCACAGACACTTGTTGATTTAAATTTAAGAACATTTTTGATGAATCAGGGAAATTTCTACCCCAAGCGCTTTCGCTAATTGTCACCATATCTTCATTATGGATTTTACCTTGTTTTAATGCAGCACCAACCACATAGCTAGTCATCATTTTTGTTAATGAGGCAGGGTATTGGCGTTGGTCTGGGTTAAGTGATGCAAGTACCGCACCAGAATTGTAATCCATTAAAACATAAGTTTGCGCATTCACTTCCGGTACAGCGATACCGTATTGAATATCTTCAGCGGCAGCAAATGTTGACGCTGCTATTAATCCCGAGAAGAGTACAATTTTTTTCAATTTTGCAGATTGTTTTAACATAGCATTTCCTTTAATAGCTTATTGGTTTTTATAAGTATAAACGATTACGGGTTGCCCATTGATCGTTTTTTGTAATTTTGTTTTTAATTGATTAATATCCGCTTGATCCGCTAATGGGCCAAAATGGATTTCATAGTTTTGCCCATTTTGGTTAATTTCCGTTTTGATGTCATCTAACGCGAGTTTTGTGATGATGCTTTCTGCTTGGCTTTTTGACGACAGCGCGAGTAGTTTTAGCTTGAAAACAGTTTTTGCATCGTTTGTGCTGTCTAAGTTTTGATTTTTTTTTTCGCTATTTTTATTGACGACTAAACGCTCACTGGCTTCTTGCGTTTTAGCATGCTTGGCAAGCGTTTTTGCTCCCGCACCTGAAATTTGACCTTTGTGATCCACATGTAAAGCTTCAATTCTTACTTGCCCTGTACCACGAGCAATAAGGCCTAATTCTTTTGCGGCAGAATGAGATAAGTCAATGATACGTTTCTCACTAAACGGACCACGATCATTAATTCGCACAATCACCTTGCGATTGTTATGTAAGTTTGTAACAACCGCATAAGAATTCAAAGGTAAGGTTTTATGTGCGGCAGTGAAAAGTGCCGAATCATAGCGTTCACCATTAGCTGTTTTACGACCATTAAATTTATGGTGGTAATAACTTGCTGTCCCTTCTTTTGAATAGGACTTTGCCTCATCACCTTGTGTGGTGTATGTTTTACCATTCACTTCATAGCTTTGTGGCGCTTGAACGGTCGTAGTAATCGACAGCGAATCCCCTTGAATACCATACATTTTTTGCGTATCGGCAAAAGCAGAAAAACTTGAGCTGCTTATCAAGGTAAAAAGTGCGGTCGTTTTTAAGATGTTTTTTAATGTCATACTTATTACTTTCAAGATTATCGGTGCTCTTCATAAGAAAGCCAAAAGGGAAATTAGTTCCCTTTCATAAAGCGAGGTTTGTGAGTATGAATGGACATCACTAAACCAAAGCTTGCCATGATGGCGACATATGAGGTACCGCCGTAGCTAAAGAGTGGTAAAGGCACCCCTACAACAGGCAAAATGCCACTCACCATACCAATATTCACGAAGACATAAACGAAGAATATCAGTGTGGTTGCACCAGCAAGAATACGCCCGAAAGAGGTTTCTGCATTTACCGCAATTATTAAGCCACGGATAATAATAAACAAATAAATTGCCATCAGAATAAGAAAACCGACCATTCCATGTTCTTCACTCATCACGGCAAAAATAAAATCAGTGTGTGGTTCAGGCAAAAATTCTAATTGGGATTGTGTCCCTTGCATCCATCCTTTGCCAGATATACCGCCTGAACCGATAGCAATTTTAGATTGCAAAATATGATAACCCGCCCCAAGTGGATCTTTCTCAGGGTCAAGTAAGGTTAATACTCGCATACGTTGGTAGTCATGCATTAAATACATCCACATGATAGGAATAAATGCCGCTAAGCCAACTACAGCAGCAAGAATAAGCCACCAACTCATCCCTGCTAAGAATACCACGAATAAGCCCGATGCACTAACCAGAATTGATGTGCCTAAGTCTGGTTGAATTGCCACAAGTAAAGTTGGCACAATAATCATGGCGATAGCAATAAAGGTTTCGCTCATTTTCGGTGGTAGTGGACGATTACCTAAATATACCGCAACCATTAATGGTACCGCGAGTTTGACAATTTCAGAAGGCTGAAAGCGAATAAATCCAAGATCTAACCAACGTTGCGCCCCTTTACTGGTTGTACCGATAGCATCAACCAAAATCAGCATGATAAAACCCACCAAATATAAGTAAGGGGCGAGTCGCTGATAAAATTTAGGGGGAAGTTGCGCCATAATCATCATCACGGCAAAACCTAATATGACCTGAATAATACGATTTTGGAACATGACTTCACTGGCGCCTGATGCACTATAAAGCACAAGCACGCCATAAGCCGTAATAGCGGCTAATCCAATAAATAATAAAAAATCAATATGTAAGCGTTGCCATAATCGCAAGCATAAAGGCACTTTTTCTTCCATTATTCATTCTCACTTGGTTGAGATTCTAGTGCTGGCGCATCTAAATCAGTTTGGTCCGTCTTTTTCTCTTTTTCAGCATTTTCTTGACGTTCAATTTGTGGCAAGCGTTTATTCAAGTAGAAATCCATAATTTGCCGTGCAATTGGTGCCGCATTACTTGAACCACCGCCCGCATTTTCTAAAATAATGGTGACAACTAATTTCGGATCTTCATAAGGCGCATAAGCCGTGAACCAAGCATGGTCATGTAATTCTTTTTTCAATCCCGCTGCATTATATTTTTGGTTTTCTTTTAAGCTGAACACTTGTGCTGTACCGGATTTCCCTGCTACATGGTAATTCGTGCCGATAAAGGCTTTTCGTCCAGTCCCTGCACCTGAATTCACCACATTGAACATGCCGCGCTTAGCCGCATCCCAATAAGCTTGTTTCGGATCGGTAATATCTTCATATAAAAGTGGGTCTTGATACGGCTCAATGGTGGCACCTTCAACGGATTTCATTAAATGTGGCGTATGAATTTTACCGTTATTGACCACAATAGAGGTTGCTTTTGCCACTTGTAATGGTGTTGCTGTCCAATAACCTTGACCAATCCCTACAGAGATTGTATCGCCTTGTACCCACGGTTTTTTATAACGTTTTTGTTTCCATTCTTTACTCGGCATATTGGCCGTGGCTTCTTCTTGAATTTCAATACCTGTCGGCATACCAAACCCAAAACGTTTCATCCACATGGAGAAACGATCAATACCTAAATTAAAGGCGGTTTGATAGAAGAAGGTATCCGATGATTCAGTAATGGCCTTGTTTAAATCCGTATAACCATGCCCTGTTTTTTTCCAATCTCGGAAACGTTTTGTTGAGTTTGGCAATGTCCAGTAGCCTGGGTCAAAAATCGTGGTATTAGGCGTAATCACCCCTTCAGTTAATGCCGCAACAGCAACGAATGGTTTTACAGTAGAGGCAGGCGGGTACACACCTTGTGTCGCACGACTGTAAAGCGGTCGAGTTGGATCTTCGAGTAAACGTTTGTAATCACTAGAAGAAATGCCATCGACGAATAAATTATTGTCATAGCTTGGTGTTGAAACCATCGCTAATACGCTATTATCTTTCGGATCAAGCACGACAACAGCGCCTTTTTGACCTGAAAGGAGCGACATAATATAGCGTTGAAGGGTAAAATCGATAGTCAGATGAATACTTTTACCCGCAGTGGCTGGTTGTTCACGTAGTTTACGAATAACTTTACCACGGTTATTAATTTCAACCTCTTCGAAACCGGTTGTACCATGGAGTTGTTCTTCGTAATAACGTTCAATACCCAGTTTCCCCATGTCCGTAGAACCGGAATAGTTAGCAAATTTTTCTTCTTTTTTTAGGCGCTCAACATCTCGGTCATTAATGCGTCCAACATAACCCAATATATGTGTCATGGCTTCGCCATATAGGTAATTTCGTTTGAAATAAGGACGTACATCAAGGCTTGGATATTTATATTGATTTACCGCAAAACGGGCAATTTGTTCTTCCGTTAGGCTAGGCTTGAGTAAAATCGGTGTATAGCGAGTACCACGACGACGCTCTTTTTTGAAATGTTCAATGTCTTCATCAGTGAGTCCCACAACATAGCGCAATTCTTCAAAAGTGCGGTCTAAATTTTCCGTTTTTTCCGGCACGATATATAAACCGAAAAAAGTGAGGTTTTCAGCCAGTAATTCGCCGTAACGGTCGTAAATTAATCCGCGAGTAGGAGGAAGCGGAAGCAATTTAATACGGTTACCATTAGAGCGAGTTTGATACATGTCGTAATTCACCACCTGAAGATGGTAAATATTGGCAAATAGCACGCCACTTAGGGCTAAAATACCGATGAATGCCACCAATGTTCGACGTGCAAATAAGTTCCGTTCCGCTTTTTTATCGCGGATCGGTTCATTGGTTGGTGCAGAAAAGAATTTTTTTAAATTCATCGGTAATGTAAT
>CAUUXN010000050.1:0-13052 GCA_963548985.1 uncultured Haemophilus sp.
AGTTTTAAAGTGCGGTAATTTTTTTGAAAGTTTTTAGTAGAAAAGGTATGATGCTACCCATTCTCAATTATGTAGATGACGAGCTTGAAATATAAAAATAATCAATCGGTTCTCGTGGTAATTTATGCGGAAAGTACGCATCGCATTCTGATGCTTCAGCGCCAAGATGATCCCAGCTTTTGGCAATCCGTTACGGGGACATTGGAAACCAATGAAACACCAAGAGAAACAGCAATTCGAGAAGTTTGGGAAGAAGTAGGATTAAAAATAGAAGAAAATTCGACCGCACTTTTTGATTGTAAAGAGAGTATAGAATTTGAAATTTTCCCACATTTCCGCTATAAATACGCACCGAATGTGACTCACTGTCATGAAAATTGGTTTTTATTGGCAGTTGAGCAGGAATTTAAACCGATATTAAGTGAGCATTTGGCGTATCAATGGGTTTTACCAGAAGATGCGATCCAAATGACGAAATCACCGAATAATGCCGAGGCCATCAAAAAATATTTGATGAACGGCTTTCCTCTATAGAAGAGGATTTCATTTAAAAACGTTTTTAAGATAAGAAGGAAAACAACATGGCAGGCCATAGTAAGTGGGCAAATATTAAACACCGTAAAGCAGCACAAGATGCGCAACGCGGTAAAATTTTTACAAAATTAATTCGTGAATTAGTCACTGCAGCAAAAATTGGTGGCGGTGATGTCAGTGCAAACCCGCGTTTACGTGCGGCAGTAGATAAAGCCTTATCGAGTAACATGACTCGTGATACCATTAACCGCGCGATTGAACGCGGTGTGGGTGGTGGCGATGACACCAATATGGAAACAAGAATTTACGAAGGTTATGGTCCAGGTGGAACTGCTGTGATGGTTGAGTGTCTAAGTGACAACGCAAACCGAACCATCTCACAGGTTCGCCCAAGTTTCACTAAATGTGGTGGTAACTTAGGGACTGAAGGTTCTGTAGGCTACTTATTCAGCAAAAAAGGCTTGATTTTAATTAGCCAAGGTGAAGAAGATGCGTTAATGGAGGCGGCAATTGAAGCCGGTGCAGATGATGTTCAACCACAAGATGATGGTTCATTCGAAATCTATACTGCGTGGGAAGATTTAGGTTCTGTGCGCGATGCAATCGAAGCAGCAGGATTTAAAATTGATAATGCAGAAGTGACAATGATTCCATCAACAACGGTTGATCTTGATCTTGAAACTGCGCCTAAATTGTTGCGTTTAATTGACATGTTAGAAGACTGTGACGATGTACAAAACGTATATCATAACGGTGAAATTAGTGATGAAGTTGCAGCTCAGCTGTAATTTTAAGGAGATTTATAATGAAATTTGCTAAAGTATTACCAGCAATGGCCGCTCTTGTTGTTTTATCTGCGTGTGCAAGCGATGCACCAAAAATGGAAAACAAAGCGGAACAAATGGCCACCCCTACTGTAACGGATAAAACAGTAGTTTATACCTGTAACAAGAAAACTGTAACTGCAGTTTATCAATTCGAAAACCAAGAGCCAACAGCAGCAATGGTGATGGTGGGTAACAAAGTTATCGCGAAAGATTTTGCTCGTGATGCAGCTCAAAAAGACTTCACTTCATTTACTTCAGGCAAATATGTTTGGAACGTAGATAGTGGTTTAACTTTAGATAAATTTGATTCTGTTGCGCCAGTAAATCTTTTAATCAAAGGCAAAAAAGCAGATAAAATTGTTGTGAAAAACTGTGATGTAGATGCAAAAGCAACTGCAAAAGCAAACCAATAATTAACGCTAAAAACGGCCGGCATTGACCGGCCGTTTATTTTTGAGAATTTATGAGTATTATTTTAGGCATTGACCCAGGTTCTCGTGTAACAGGCTATGGAGTGATTAGACAAAATGGTCGGCATTTAGAATATCTTGGTAGTGGAGCAATCCGCACGCAGGTAGAGGATTTACCTACACGCTTAAAACGAATTTATGCTGGCGTGACAGAAATCATCACGCAATTTCAGCCCGATATGTTTGCTATTGAACAAGTGTTTATGGCTAAAAATGCTGACTCAGCTTTAAAACTGGGGCAAGCACGTGGTACGGCGATTGTGGCGGCAGTGAACCATGATTTACCGGTATTTGAATATGCGGCTCGTTTGGTGAAACAGACTGTCGTTGGGATTGGTTCTGCAGATAAAGTCCAGGTTCAAGACATGGTGACACGAATTTTGAAGCTCTCAGATAAACCACAAGCTGATGCGGCAGATGCTTTAGCTATTGCGATTACCCATGCCCATACCATTCAACATTCTTTGCATATTGCTAGCTCGATCAAAACGACAGAAACACACGAAAAAATGACCGCACTTTTAAAAACAAGATACAGCCGAGGTCGATTTAGATTAAAAATTTAACTGGATTAATATCCAGTTTTATTTTATTCTATGCAAAATTTTTTTACATGGAAATCTTATGATTGGTCGTTTAAAAGGCATCTTATTAGAAAAACAACCTCCTGAAATTTTGCTTGATGTACAAGGCGTCGGTTACGAATTATTGTTACCGATGACCAGTTTTTATGACTTACCAGAAATCGGGCAAGAAACCACTTTATTTACCCATCTTGTTGTGCGTGAAGATGCGCATCTTCTTTTTGGATTCGCCCAAAAAACTGACCGTACTTTATTCCGTGAATTAATTAAAACCAATGGTGTTGGTCCTAAATTGGCACTCGCGATTTTATCTGCAATGTCAGTAGAGCAGTTTGCTTACGCTATTGAGCGAGAAGAACTGTCAAAATTAGTTAAAATTCCTGGTGTGGGCAAGAAGACGGCTGAACGTTTATTAGTAGAGTTAAAAGGGAAGTTTAAAGATGTTCGCCAAAGTGATTTCTTTGTGGAGAGCAAGCATATTCCGTCAACTTCAGAATTACGCCAAGCTGAAAGCTCTACAGATGAAGCGGTTGCTGCATTGGTTGCGTTAGGTTATAAACCAACCGATGCTGAAAAAATGGTGAAAAAAGTCGCTAAAGCTGACTTGAGCAGTGAGCAATTAATTCGCGAAGCTTTAAAAGCCGCATTATAAAGATTAAACAGATATGATCGAAGCAGATAGAATTATTAGCAGTCAGGCAAAGATGGATGAAGATGTCATCGATCGTGCGATTCGTCCAAAGCTTTTAGCGGACTATGTGGGACAGCCACAAGTGCGAGAACAGATGGATATTTTCATTAAAGCGGCGAAATTGCGTCAAGATGCCCTAGATCATCTCTTGATCTTCGGCCCTCCAGGCTTAGGGAAAACGACGCTAGCTAATATTGTGGCAAATGAAATGGGTGTGAATATTCGCACTACATCAGGGCCTGTTCTTGAAAAAGCTGGCGATTTAGCGGCAATGCTGACAAATCTTGAACCGCATGATGTGTTGTTTATTGATGAAATTCACCGTCTTTCCCCTGCGATTGAAGAAGTGCTTTATCCAGCAATGGAAGATTATCAGCTAGATATTATGATCGGCGAAGGGCCAGCGGCACGTTCAATTAAATTGGATTTACCACCTTTCACATTAATTGGTGCAACAACTCGAGCGGGTTCTTTAACTTCGCCACTACGTGATCGTTTTGGTATTGTTCAGCGTTTAGAATTTTATTCCGTTGAAGATTTAACGTCTATTGTGACAAGAAGTGCCTCTTGCTTAAATCTGGAATTAGAAGATAAAGCCGCTTTTGAAGTGGCTCGTCGTTCACGTGGCACCCCTCGTATTGCAAACCGTTTATTGCGTCGCGTTCGAGATTTTGCTGATGTGCGTAATGATGGCATTATTTCGGCAGACATTGCGAAACAAGCGCTTTCAATGTTAGATGTAGATGATGCGGGCTTTGATTACTTAGATAGAAAATTACTTACCGCAGTGATTGAACGTTTTGATGGTGGACCAGTTGGATTAGATAACTTGGCAGCAGCAATAGGTGAAGAACGAGACACTATCGAGGATGTTTTAGAACCTTACTTGATTCAACAAGGATTTTTACAGCGAACCCCTCGAGGCCGAATTGCGACTTCGTTAACTTATCGACACTTCGGACTTCAGAAGCCGTCAGAATAAGAGATAGAAAAAAGGACATATTGATATCAATCTGTCCTTTCTTTTTGAAACCTGCTTAGTTAGTTCCTTCAGTTCCTTCAGTATAGCTCTTCATACTATTTAATCTTGCTAAACCCACATCACAGCTTTTTTGTTGAGTCGCTAATTCCATTTCAAGAATTTGCTGTTTGCTTTGATTTAGTTTGCTTTTGATTTTACCTACTTGAGTATGAGTACCCGGCTGTTTTTCTGCTTGGGCAATCAAATTTTCTGTTTCTTTAAATAACTGTGTGCATTGTTGTGGAAGAGCAGCTTTGTTTTCTGTAAGAGGTGCTGCAGTGGCAGATAATGCCATAGAACCGAAAAGTGCGGTCAAAATTACGCAAATTTTTTTCATTGTAAATCCCTACAAATCTTTCCAAATATTATTAGGCTAAAAAATAGCAAAATCTTGCAGCCCTGTCTAGTGATTATTTTGTCCATTTTTTTTAAATAAAGTTTCCTTGTGATAGATAAATTTTTCCATTTTGAGCAAAAAATACAGAATTTGATGTGGATCAATTTTGTCATTGTTATGCAAAATAGGGTATTTTGTAACTTATATCAAAAAATGTGATCAAGATAACGGTTTTTTCTGTTTTTTATCCTCATAAATAGTAGTAGAATAGGGCAAATTTTTGAATATTTATACTGTAATTGGTTACTGTATTCTGTTTTGAGAATAGAAAAGGCAATTATTACGTAAATAATTCAATATTTCTTAACAATTTCTGTTGAGTAGTTTGGGGTGGTTATTTGGGGTTATCCTTGGTAATCATAAAGTGAAAATCTTGTAGATTTATACAAGGAGTTGAGATGTTAGACGTTGTTGATCTCTCACGCTTGCAGTTTGCATTAACTGCGTTATATCACTTCATTTTTGTACCATTAACATTAGGTTTATCTTTCGTTCTTGTGATCATGGAAACCATTTATGTTAAAACGGGCAAAGAAGTATATAAAGATATGACAAAATTCTGGGGTAAGTTATTTGGTATTAACTTTGCTCTAGGGGTGACGACCGGTATTATCATGGAGTTCCAATTCGGGACAAACTGGTCTTATTATTCTCACTATGTAGGTGATATTTTCGGTGCGCCATTAGCAATCGAAGCATTACTTGCGTTCTTCTTAGAGTCCACTTTCGTGGGTCTATTCTTCTTCGGTTGGGATCGTTTAACTAAAGGTAAACACTTACTCGCAACTTACTGCGTAGCCTTTGGTTCAAACCTTTCTGCGATGTGGATTTTAGTCGCGAATGGTTGGATGCAACATCCGGTAGCGGCAGAGTTTAACTTTGAAACCATTCGTATGGAAATGACCAGCTTCTTAGATCTTTGGTTAAATCCAGTTGCGCAAGGTAAATTCTTACACACATTAACAGCAGGTTATACAACCGGTGCAATGTTTGTATTAGGTATCAGTGCATTCTATTTATTAAAAGGCCGCGATATTGGTTTTGCTAAACGTTCATTCTCTGTAGCGGCAACTTTTGGTTTTATCGCTGCATCAGCTGTATTAATTATGGGGGATGAATCAGGTTATGAAATTGGTAAAGCACAACCTGTGAAATTGGCTGCAATGGAAGCTGAGTTTGATACCCATCCTGCGCCAGCGCCATTCCATCCAGTTGCGATTCCAAATACCGCTGAAATGAAAAATGATTTTGCGATTGAAATCCCTTACTTAGGTGGTTTAATTGCAACGCGTTCTTTAGACACTGAAATTGTTGGTTTGAAAGATATTCAAGCGAAAAATGAAGGTCGTGTTCGTAACGGTATGGTTGCTTATGATTTATTCACGCAATTAAAAGCAGAGAAAAAATCAGCAGGCCAAGTAAATCCTGAAACTAAAGCAAAATTTGATGAAGTCAAAGGTGACTTAGGTTTCGGTTTATTATTAAAACGTTACACAGATAAAGTTGTTGATGCAACGGATGAACAAATTAAACAAGCAGCACGTGATACTATTCCAAATGTCGGTCCTAACTTCTGGGCATTCCGTGGTATGTTAGCCGCAGGTGGTTTAATTATTTTACTGACCTTTGGTGCATTTGTTCAAAATTTACGTAACAAAGTGACTTCTTCTCGCTTATTACTTAAAGCATTGCTTTGGGGTATTCCATTGCCATTCTTAGCGATTGAATTTGGTTGGTTCTTAGCTGAATTTGGTCGTCAACCATGGGCGATTTATGAAGTATTACCGGTGGGTGTGTCTGCCTCTAACTTGAGTGTAGGTGACTTATGGTTCTCTATCGGTTTAATTTGTGTACTTTACTTCTTCTTCATCATTGCGGAAATGTATTTGATGTTTAAATATGCACGTTTAGGTCCAAGTGCATTGAAAACCGGCAAATACTATTTTGAGCAATCATCTAAATAAGCAGGAGATGGATTATGCTTGATTATGAAATTCTACGTATTATTTGGTGGGTGCTAGTTGTTGTATTGCTTATCGGTTTCTCTGTAACAGATGGATTCGATATGGGCGTGACCGCACTTTTACCCGTAGCAGGTAAGAAAGAAGTAGAAAGACGTATTATGATTAACTCTATTGCTCCACACTGGGATGGTAACCAAGTTTGGTTATTAAGTGCTGGTGGTGCAATCTTCGCGGCATGGCCGATTGTTTATTCTGTAGCGTTTTCAGGCTTCTATATTGCCTTATTCCTCGTGTTAGCTGCGTTATTCTTCCGTCCAATTGGTTTTGAATATCGTGCGAAAATTGATAACCCAACATGGCGTGCTATGTGGGATTGGGGCTTGTTTGCGGGTGGTTTTGTACCTGCATTAGTATTCGGTGTAGCATTTGGTAATTTATTACAAGGTGTACCATTTGAATTAAATGAGCTTTCACAAGCAACTTACACAGGTTCGTTCTTTGCATTATTAAACCCATTCGCATTACTTTGCGGTGTGTTAAGCCTTGCAATGTTAGTGACTCACGGTGCGAACTGGTTACAAATGAAAACCACTGCAGCATTGCGTGATCGCGCAAGAGCAATTACACAAATTGGTGCATTAGTGACATTAATTACTTTTGTACTTGCAGGTGTATGGCTTTCTTTCAAAGACGGTTATGTGGTGACTAGCGTGATTGATCACTTTGCAGCATCAGCGCCAGCTTCAGGTAAACAAGTGGCAGTTGAAGCAGGTGCATGGTTCAAAAACTTCAATGAAAATCCAGCTTTATGGGCATTCCCAGCATTAGTAGTAGTTGGTGCATTATTGAATGTGGTTGCATCTAAAGCAAATCGTTGTGGTTTTGCGTTCTTCTTCTCTGTATTAACCATGGCTGGTGTGATTATTACTGCGGCAGTATCAATGTTCCCATTTGTAATGCCTTCAAGTACTCATCCAGAACAAAGCTTGTTAATGTGGGATGCAACGTCAAGTCAATTAACATTAAACTTAATGTTCTACTTGGTATTAGTATTCGTTACCATCTCATTGCTTTACACCACTTGGTCATACTACAAAATGTTTGGTCGCTTGGATGAAAGCTTTGTTGAAGACAACAAAAACTCATTATACTAAGGAGAAACAATATGTTATATGTAATTTGGGTAGTGGGTGTGTTGGCTGCAGTTATGGTGAGTGCTAAATTGACCATTGGTAAAGAAAAGTCAGGCAAATTTGACGAGTAATGATGATTAATTCACTCTATCAATTAAGTAATAAGGGTTCCTTGCGAACCCTTTCGTTTATTTTAGCGTTATTTTTAACCGCGGCTTTCTTTTTTAATTTAAATCAATTTTCGACCGCACTTCGTACTGCACATCCAGCTTGGATTCTTGCGATTTTTTGGGGATTGATTAATTTGTGGATCCACGGTATCGGATTCGATATTCGCCGAGCAATATGGCAGCTCGTTTTCTTGCCATTTATTGGTTATTTCACCACAATAATTGCCATTGTTCAGCATTGGTTTTTATAAGAACGATAGACAAATATTATTATTTGGAGCTTGCACATCTAATGAACAGGTTCTAAAATAAGCGGCTTGTTATGGCTGATAATTTGAGCATTATTTTGAATAACCAATGTTTTACCTTTCCGGTTCGTGTTTATTATGAGGACACGGATGCTGGCGGAGTAGTGTATCACGCACGTTACTTACATTTCTTTGAGCGTGCGCGAACTGAATATTTAAGAACGCTTAATTTTTCCCAACAATCATTATTGCAGGAACAACAATTAGCTTTTGTGGTCAAAACCATGTCTATTGACTATTGTATTCCGGCAAAATTGGATGATTATCTTATTGTCGAAACGGAAATAACGGCAGTGAAAGGAGCAACAATTCTCTTTGAACAGCGGTTAGTTCGTGAGGCAGTGGTGTTATCAAAGGCTACTGTTAAGGTAGCCTGTGTTGATCTAGGCAAAATGAAACCTGTCGCAATTCCTGAAGAATTAAAAGCGGCATTTTTAAAGTAAATAACTTTTCGGAGTATGCAATGACTGCAGAATTGAACTTTTTAGATCTTTTTCTAAAAGCGAGTATCGTTGTTCAACTTGTAATTGTGATCTTGATTTCGTTCTCAATTATTTCTTGGGCAATCATCATTCAACGTAGCCGTATTTTGACGAGTGCGTTAAAAGAAGCGAACACTTTTGAAGATCGTTTCTGGTCTGGTGAAGATTTAAATAAACTTTATGATGGTTTATCTAATCGTCGTGAAGTATTAACTGGTAGCGAACAAATTTTCTTTGTTGGTTTTAAAGAATTCTCTCGCTTAAAACAAGTGAACGCAGATGCGCCAGAAGCAATCATTAAAGGTACCACTCGTGCGATGAACCTTGCGATGAATCGTGAAGTAGAAGCGCTTGAAAGTCGTGTACCTTTCTTAGCGACAGTGGCTTCTGTAAGTCCATATATTGGTTTATTTGGTACCGTTTGGGGGATCATGCACGCATTTATGGCATTAAGTGGTGCGAAACAAGCAACATTACAAATGGTTGCTCCCGGTATCGCAGAAGCCTTGATCGCAACAGCAATCGGTTTGTTTGCGGCGATTCCAGCTGTAATGGCGTATAACCGTTTAAGCTTACGTGTAAATGCGATTGAACAAAATTATGGTAACTTCATTGATGAATTCACCACAATTTTACATCGTCAAGCTTTTGGTAAAGCGCCCCATTAAAAATAAATGAAAAATTGACCGCACTTAATAAATAAAACGAAAAGTACGGTGGATTTTAGCGAAGTTTTAGAGGAAATTATGGCTCGTCGTCAGCGTAAAGACATTAAATCTGAAATCAACATCGTGCCATTTCTCGATGTTCTTTTAGTTTTAGTGTTAATTTTTATGGCAACCGCGCCGATTATCAGTCAGAGCGTTCAAGTAGAACTCCCTGATTCGGTGCAAAGTCAAAATGTATCAAATGAAGATAAAACACCGGTTATTTTAGAAGTAGCAGGTATTGGGCAGTATTCGATTTCTATTGGTGGTCAACGCCAAGAAGGCCTTAACGAAGAAATGGTAACCCAATTATCAAAACAAGAATTTGATAAAGACAATAACACAATGTTCTTAGTGGGCGGAGCAAAAGATGTACCTTATGAAGAAGTGATTAAAGCACTGAATTTACTACATCTTGCCGGCATTAAGTCTGTGGGTTTAATGACCAACCCAATTTAAGAATAAGTAGGTAAAACCGTGCAGAATAATCGACGAAAAAAACGTGCAAATGAGTTTGTCATCTCTATTGCGATGCACCTTGCATTGTTTGGTTTGTTGATTTGGAGCTCTCTTTATCAAACCGTTGAAATAATGGGTGGTGGAGAAGGTGAAGGTGATGCCATGGGAGCTGTGATGGTTGATACTGGCAGCGCAGCACAGGAATGGGGACGTATTCAACAACAGAAAAAAGGTCAAACTGATAAACAGAAGAAACCCGAGCCTGTAGTTGAAGAGAAAAAACCAGAGCCTGAACCTGAACCAAATCAGCAAGAAATTGCGAAACAAGAAGAGATTAAGCGTCAGCAGGAAATTCAACGTCAAAAAGAACTTGAAAAACAAAAGCAGCAAGAAATTGAAAAGCAAAAGCAAAAACAGCAACAAGAGCTTGCTCGTCAAGAGACGTTAGAAAAACAGAAACAAGCTGAAGAAGCAAAAGCAAAACAAGCTGCAGAGGCAGCGAAGTTGAAAGCGGAAGCCGAGGCAAAACGTTTAGCGGCAGCCGCTAAACAAGCTGAAGAAGAGGCAAAAGCGAAGGCGCAAGCAGAAGCTCAAAAAGCGAAAGAAAAGGCAGAAGCAGATGCTAAAGCTAAGGCTGAGGCGAAAGCGAAAGCAGAGGCTGAAGCAAAAGCGAAGGCAAAAGCTGAGGCAGACGCCAAGGCGAAAGCAGAAGCAGATGCGAAGGCAAAAGCTAAAGCCGAGGCTGATGCCAAAGCTAAAGCAGAGGCTGAAGCAAAAGCTAAAGCGGATGCAGAAGCTAAAGCGAAGGCTGATGCGAAAGCCAAAGCAGATGCAGCAAAACGTAAAGCGGATCAAGCTGCTTTAGATGATTTCATGAACGGTGGTGACATCGGTGGCGGTAGCGCATCTAAAGGTGGCAATGCGAATAAAGGCGGTACACAAGGTAGTGGTGCGGGACTTGGGGCTGGAGACGGTGGCAAGGTCGGTGACCAATATGCAGGTGTGATTAAGCGTGAAATTCAACGCCGCTTCTTAAAAGATCCAAGTTTTGCCGGTAAAGTTTGCCGCATTAAAATTCAGCTCGGTCGAGATGGTACGATTTTAGGCTACCAGCGCGTTTCTGGACCAGATGATATTTGTACTGCAGCATTAAGTGCGGTGGCAAGAACGAAAAAAGTTCCAGCAGCACCATCTGATGCAGTGTATGAGAAATATAAAGCGCCGGCTATCGATTTTGATATCAATGCTCGATAATCGGTTTTAGGAAAATAACAACGTTAAAATAAGGTGATTAAATGAAATTGATCAAACGTGTTATGGGGCTATTTGTGGTGATGTTTGCATTTGCAGGCACAGCAATGGCAGAAGATGAAGTACGAATTGTGATCGATGAAGGGGTTGATGGGGCTCGTCCTATCGCAGTTGTTCCTTTCGCAGGTTCTGCACCTGAAAATATTGGTCAAATTGTTGCGGATGACTTACGTAATAGTGGTAAATTTAATCCAATTCCAGTAAGCCAAATGCCACAACAACCAACAACCGCAGCAGAAGTGAAACCAGAGGCTTGGACTGCTTTAGGTATTGATGCTGTTGTGGTAGGTCAAGTGACTTCAACTGGTAGTGGTTATAACATTTCTTATCAGTTAGTTGATACTGTGGGTGCATCAGGTACGCCAGGTGCAGTACTTGCGCAAAATAGCTATACCGTGACAAATAAATGGTTACGTTATGGTGCACATACCGTGAGTGATGAAGTATTTGAAAAATTAACTGGTATTCGTGGTGCATTCAGAACACGTATTGCTTATGTAGTGCAAAAAAATGGTGGTTCGCAACCTTATGAAGTTCGTGTAGCAGATTATGATGGTTACAATCAATTCATCGTAAATCGTAGCTCACAACCAATTATGTCTCCAGCATGGTCTCCAGATGGTAAACGTTTAGCTTACGTATCTTTTGAGAATAAAAAATCTCAACTTGTTGTACAAGATTTAGGTTCAGGTTCTCGTAAAGTGGTTGCTTCTTTCCCTGGCCATAACGGTGCGCCAGCGTTCTCTCCAGACGGCTCTAAACTTGCGTTTGCTTCTTCACAAGATGGTTTATTAAACATCTATGTAATGAGCTCAAATGGAGGTACCCCTACTCAATTAACTCGCGGTGCGGGTAATAATACGGAACCATCATGGTCTCCAGATGGTAGCTCAATTCTCTTTACTTCAGATAGAGGTGGTTCACCACAAGTTTATCGAATGAGTGCAAGCGGTGGTGGTGCATCACCAGTTGGCGGTCGCGGTAGTGCGCAAATCAGTAGTGATGGTAAAACACTTGTGATGATCAACGGTAATAATAACGTGGTAAAACAAGATCTCACCAGCGGTAGCTCTGAAGTATTAAGTACATCTTTCTTAGGTGAAAGCCCAAGTATTTCTCCTAACGGTATCATGATTATTTACAGCTCTACACAAGGGTTAGGAAAGGTGTTACAATTAGTTTCTGCAGATGGTCGCTTTAAAGCGAGTCTTCCAGGAAGTAATGGCCAAGTGAAATTTCCAGCTTGGTCTCCATACTTGACTAAATAAAAAAACTCATTGAGGAGAAATCTAATGAACAAATTTGTTAAATCATTATTAGTTGCTGGTTCAGTAGCTGCATTAGCAGCATGTAGCTCATCAAACAACGATGCAGCAGGCAACGGTGCTAACAACAACGGCCAAACTTTCGGTGGTTACTCTGTTGAAGATCTTCAACAACGTTACAACACCGTTTACTTCGGTTTCGACAAATTCAACATCGAAGGTGAATACGTTCAAATCTTAGATGCTCACGCTGCATACTTAAATGCAACTGCAGCTTCTAAAGTGGTTGTTGAAGGTAACACTGACGAACGTGGTACTCCAGAGTACAACATCGCTTTAGGTCAACGTCGTGCTGATGCAGTTAAAGGTTTCTTAGCTGGTAAAGGTGTTGACGCTGGTAAAGTATCAACTGTTTCTTACGGTGAAGAAAAACCTGCAGTGTTAGGTCACGATGAAGCAGCATACTCTAAAAACCGTCGTGCAGTGTTAGCATACTAATTTTTAGAGAATTTTGATTCTTAGAAAAAGGGAGAGTAGAAATACTCTCCTTTTTTTTATTTGTTCTAAGATATTGGCACAAATTGACGAGTATTCACGCAATTAGCACAATTTCTTCAGATTTTTCTTGCGTCAGAAAATAAAATCGGTAATATACGCACCTGTTACGAAACAATGTGGGTCGTTAGCTCAGTCGGTAGAGCAGCGGACTTTTAATCCGTTGGTCGAAGG
>CAUUXN010000051.1:0-12601 GCA_963548985.1 uncultured Haemophilus sp.
AAATGGACTGAGTTGGCTTATGATTTTTACCAACAAGGTTATGATGTTTTGCTTTTCGATCACCGAGGACAAGGCTATTCACAGCGTATTATTCCTCAAAAAGGGCACTTAGATGAGTTTCGTTTTTATACCAATGATATGGCAAAAATCATTGAAAAATCGACCGCACTTTATGCTTATCAAGCGCAATATATTCTCGCCCACTCCCTCGGCGCATTGATTTCCACCTATTATCTAGCCAATTATGATCATCATATTAAAAAGGCAATACTTTCTTCGCCTTTTTTTGGCGTTCCCATGAAACATCCGTTACGAGATGAAGTCATCATTGCAACGATGATGGCATTTGGTCAAGGTCATCGCTATGTTTTTGGTAAGGGACATTACAAACCGGCAGATTTAAACCTTAATGAACTCAGCCATTCTAAAATGCGAATGAAATGGATGAACCGAATTAATCGAAAACGCGCTGCTATTCACTTAGGCGGCCCGACTTTCCGCTGGGTACATTTGTGTTTAAATGCAATCAAAGCGCTCCCTAAAATCATTCCAAGAATAGAAACACCAGTACTTATCCTACAAGCGGAAAAGGAAAAGATTGTAGATAACAAAAATCTTGAAAAATTGACCGCACTTTTTCCGCATGCCGAATCTATGCTTGTACCTCAAGCAAAACATGAAATCCTTTTTGAAAAGGATAACGTGAGAAAAGCCGTGCTTGAACGCGTGAATCAATTTCTTCATTCTTAAAGTTGTTTTTTAATCTGTATCAAGTTTTCATCAAATTTTATTAAAAACATCGCTTAAATCTTTACTCGTACTAAATAAGTGGTATCTTTATTAACCGCTTATTTAATCGATTGCGTCACGGTCGTTATCCGTGATGAATTATTTTTTGTTCATTTATCTAGGAGTTATCCTATGGAAAGTAAAATTCCAGCAGTAGAAGTCAAACTTGGCTTTAAATGGCAGGGGCTGCTGATAGCCGTCATCATTGGTTTAGGGATTTGGTTAATCCCGACACCAGAAGGTTTATCCGCTAAAGCATGGGGAATGCTGGCGTTATTTGTCGCAACCATTGTGGCTATTATCGCGAAAGCCATGCCTATGGGTGCTGCAACCTTGGTGGCATTGGTGATCAGTGGATTGACTGGGCTTACGCCAATTTCGCCAAAACAAGGTGATGTCGGCATGTTATCCGGTTTTGCAAACGGCACAATTTGGTTGATTGCTATTGCTATGTTTTTATCTCGCGCGGTGATTAAAACTGGTTTAGGTAAACGTATCGCGCTGTACTTCGTTGGTCGTTTTGGTAAAAAAATGATGGGCGTGGCTTATGGTATGGCGTTGGCTGATGTTGTTATCGGTCCGGGTATTCCTTCGGCTTCTGCGCGTGGGGGCGGTATTATGTACCCTATTATGCAATCTATTGCTGATGCATATGAGTCCAAACCGGGTCCAACTGCTCGTCGTGCAGGTGCTTTCTTAGCGATTGCTGTCTCTCAAATCGATACCATTATTTGTACCATGTTCTTAACCGCCATGGCGGGTAACCCGTTAATTGCAGAACTTGCGAAAAGCCAAGGTGTAGAAATCACTTGGATGACATGGTTCTTGGGGGCAATCGTACCAGGTATTGTGAGCTTAATCGTCTTACCTTATTTCGTGTATTTAATTTATCCGCCAGAATTAAAAGATACGCCTAAAATGGCAGAAATGGCACGTGAAGAATTAAAAAGCATGGGCCCAATGAGCAAAGCAGAATGGATTCTTGCCCTAGACTTTATCCTTCTTTTATTCCTTTGGACGGTGGGTGATTTAGTCTTCCATATCCCTGCAACGATTTCAGCGTTTATCGGTTTAGTGATTTTATTATTAACCAACATTATGAGCTGGAAAAATATCGTAGCAGAAACCACTGCATGGGATACGATGTTCTGGTTTGCGGTATTGGTGATGATGGCGAATGCACTTAATAAATACGGTGCAATCACTTGGATTTCCACTCACATTTCTTCGTCTGTAGGCGGTTTCAGTTGGCCAGTTGCCTTTACTATTTTGGTGTTAGTGTATTTCTATACCCGCTATTTCTTTGCTTCAGCCATGGCGCATATTTCCGCAATGTATCTTGCTTTCGTGGCAGCGGCTATCGCTGTGGGTACACCACCAATCATTGCTGCAATTGGTTTAGGTTACACCTCAACATTATCCATGAGTTTAACGCAATACGCAGGTGGTCCTGGCCCTGCTCTATACGGTTCAGGTTATAACTCAACCGGTCAATGGTGGGGCGTGAGCTTTATTGTTTCCATCCTCTCATTAGTGATTTGGTTTGGTGTGGGGGGATTATGGATGAAACTCCTTGGCTGGTGGTAATCCTTATTAATTTATAAATAATCCCTAAAAAACGACCGCACTTTGATTTGTATCTCAAAAGTGCGGTCATTTTTATCTGTATTTTGAATTAATCATCATCCCAGTCGTCATCCCAATCACGATGTCTTCTGTGGTGGTGATGTCTTTTATGTTTTTTATGATGGCGATATTCTCTGTCATCGTAGTCTCCGCCTTTATTCACTTGACTACCGATTACGCCACCTAATGCTGCGCCACCGAGTGTGGTGGCAAGATCACCACCTAATAAACCACCGGCTACACCGCCGATTGCTGCACCTGTTGCAGTATGACGTTGTTGTCTGTCCATTTCACAAGCGGTTAAGCTTCCTGCCAATGCAACAATCACTAACCCTTTCATCAATTTAGATTTCATAAATCTACTCCTCTATTTTTGTCGGGATTGCTTGCCTCAGCACTTATGCAATCCGGCGTGTAAAAGTATTCCTTTTACGATTGCTTTGACTGTTTGGAAAATTAGTTAGTTCAAATGGCTTGTTCAATTGGTTTAAGAATGAACAAATTTTGGTATGATTGTTGATAGATACTATTAAATTGGAGAGTAATAATGATATTGAAACTGATAAAAATTTATTTATTAATAGTTCCTTGTATTTTTTTGCTATTGCTATCGATAAATTTTTTGCTTGATTTTTAGCCAATGGTGAGTTTTCTATAAGGGTTGTTTTTTCTTCAAAGGTTGAGATATTGTTATCATTATTGATTCCCATACCAGCAATTTTAGGCGGTTATCTTCTTACAGGAAGAAAATAAGGATATTTAATGAAATTTATTCTGGAAGTATTTAAATTATCTATTGTTGTTTTATCTGGCGTTATTATTTTATATATAACCGAGTGGGTTCGGTATGGGCGTGTAGAAAATTTTGTAGATTTTCTAGAAGATGTTTATCCTTATACTTTTGTTATTGCAGTGTTTGCGATTTTAGCAAAAGAGAAGATAGACCATTGAACTTAAATTAATGAATTTTTTCAGAAAAACTCTTACAAATAGTTCTAGGCTTTTTTCTGTTTTAGTTTTAGAGAATTTGATACACAAGAAAAAATAAAAATGAATAATACAAAATTAGTGATTCCAAGTTGTAATGATTTCATGTCTATCTATGGGTTCGATTGTGAAATGGATGATGTTATCCAGATTCTCAAGTTTGAGCATGGTGATGAGAGAGTTAATTTGAGTTTTGATATTACTGTAAACTCTGTGAGACTTCGGTTTTACAGAAATGATATTCTTGTATTTGATCTTTATAGAGAAGATCTATTGGAACTTTATCTGGATGAAAATGGAGATTTTCTGTCATTTAAGTTATCTGACAACTTTGTTATAACAATAAATTTTTATCCAGAGATTAGTGTTTTCATTAGATAGCAAGTATCTTCCAAATATGCTATTGCTAGTTGCTAAGATTTTTATAGTAGAATTCTAGTAGCTTACAGTTCACTTATCGTATGATTTAAAAAAGAGAGATTAGGCAAATAAGTGATGATACTAAAAATATTAAAATTTTTTATAGCTGTTGCATTCATTTTTTTCTTGTTTATGGTGATAGTTCAGTTCGATATGGGAAGGAATAATTTGCAATATGCAGTTCTTATGAAAGATGCTTTAATTATGTCTCTAAAATTTCAGGTGGTTGCTTTGCCGATATATCTTCTCTTTTTCAAACGAGATTAGATCGGTTGGAATGAAAAAATATTTTGGAGATAAAACATGAGTAAGATAAATCTCAGTCTCTTTTTGCTTTGTAGTATTTTGACAGCATGTGTTTCTTCTGATAGTTATTTTGTTCGATTCTGGAATGGTGATGTGATACCTAAAAGGCCATATGAGGAACAAAAAATTTTTGAATCATGTTATGAGAAATATAAAAATCTCCCTGATAAGACAAATGAGGAACGAGAGGTCATAAGTTTGAAAGTTATGGAGTGTATGCACACCATGAAAAAATGATAGTATTCAAAATAACGTTAAAATAGTATGTGAATTCCTTTTTAAAGGTAGCGTAAACCTATAAAGTGCGGTCAATTTTCAAAGCGTTTTAAAACCTCTCAAAAATTGACCGCACTTTTTGTATTTTTGATGCTTCTTTTGCCGATATATCCCCCTCTCATTGCAATCCCGCCTGTAATACCATTCCTATGTCCACTTGTTCTATTGAGAAAGCTGGTTAGTCCAACTCGCTTGTTTACTTGCTCTAAAAATCAGTATGTTTATGATATTTTGATATAAAATTATCAAATAAAAATATTTTTACATAAATTTGATAAAATTTTATCGATTTGTGACTTTGATCACAGTAATGCAGAAAAAAATTCAGTATTATGCACGCAACTCGATGATAGATGTTTTTTAATAGCGGGTTAATAATCATTTAGACTTTAAACCTAATCATAATAGGAGATTCATTATGGCATACTATCCAGCAGAACCGTTCCGTATTAAAAGTGTTGAACCAGTTTCAATCCTACCAAAAGCAGAACGTGAAAAAGCAATGAAAGAAGCAGGTTTCAATACCTTCTTACTTGATTCAGAAGATGTTTACATTGACCTTTTAACTGATAGCGGCACTAACGCGATGAGTGACCGTCAATGGGCTGGTATTATGATGGGTGATGAAGCTTATGCAGGTAGCCGCAACTTCTATCATTTACAAGAAACTGTTCAAGATTTATTTGGCTTCAAGCATATTGTGCCAACTCACCAAGGACGTGGTGCAGAAAACATTCTTTCTCGTATCGCGATTAAACCAGGTCAATACGTACCAGGTAATATGTATTTCACCACTACACGTTTCCACCAAGAAGCAAATGGCGGTATTTTCTACGATATCATTCGTGATGAAGCGCATGATGCAACATTAGATATCCCATTCAAAGGTAATATTGATGTTAAAAAATTAGAAAATTTAATTAATGAAAAAGGTGCTGAAAATATTGCTTATGTGTGCTTAGCGGTAACTGTAAACTTAGCAGGTGGTCAACCAGTTTCTATCGCAAACATGAAAGCCGTTCGTGAATTAACAGCGAAACATGGCATTAAAGTATTCTATGATGCAACACGTTGTATTGAAAACGCATACTTTATTAAAGAGCAAGAAGAAGGTTATCAAGATCGCTCAATCAAATCTATCGTTCAAGAAATGTTCAGCTACGCAGATGGCTGTACAATGAGTGGTAAAAAAGACTGCTTAACCAATATCGGTGGTTTCTTATGTATGAATGATGAAGAATTGTTCATGAAATCTAAAGAGTTGGTTGTAGTATTCGAAGGTATGCCATCTTACGGTGGTATGGCTGGTCGCGATATGGAAGCGATGGCAATTGGTTTGAAAGAAGCAACTCAAGAAGAATACATTGAACACCGTGTTAAACAAGTACGTTACCTCGGTGAAAAATTAAAAGCAGCAGGTGTACCGATTGTTGAGCCAATTGGTGGTCACGCAGTGTTCTTAGATGCTCGTCGTTTCTGTCCACACTTGAAACAAGAAGAAGACTTCCCAGCGCAAGCATTAGCAGCAGCAATTTATGTTGAGTGCGGTGTACGTACAATGGAACGTGGTATTATTTCAGCTGGTCGTGATATCAAAACTGGCGAAAACCACCATCCAAAACTTGAGACAGTACGTCTTACTATCCCACGTCGTGTTTACACCTATGCACACATGGATTTAGTTGCTGATGGTATTATCCACTTATTCAAACATAAAGAGGATATTAAAGGGCTTCGTTTCGTGTATGAACCAAAACAATTACGTTTCTTCACTGCACGCTTTGAACAAAAATAGGCCTACTAGCCCTTACTTCGGCAACGAGGTAAGGGCTTTTTGTATCTAAAACATTTGGTTAATGAGAAAAATGCGAAAACATTCTAATGACATTGTAGTTTGATGTATTGTCAAGTAAGGAAGTGACTAGCCTTTCTACGATAATCGGAAAGGAGAAAACTCATGAATAAAACATTGGGAAGTACCTTAATTACCTCAGGGACGATGATTGGCGCAGGGATGCTTGCTATGCCTCTCACATCTGCTGGAATAGGTTTTACGTTTACAGTTGTTCTACTTATTCTTTTATGGATCCTACTCACTTATAGTGCATTATTATTTGTTGAGGTTTATCAAACCGCTGAACATGATGCCGGCATTGGTACGCTTGCTGCACAATATTTTGGCCGACCAGGACGAATTGTCGCAACCAGCGTATTAATGATTTTCCTTTATGCATTGCTTTCCGCCTATGTGACCGGTGGTGGTGCAATTCTTGCTTCAACTTTGCCTGATTTTGCTGATCCTGATTTGAAAATGAAAGGTTCTATCCTTGCATTTACAATCTTATTTGGTGTTTTCGTGGCAATTGGTACAAGCTTTGTGGATGCGCTAAATCGCTTCTTATTTTTTGCGATGATTGCCGCTTTATTTATCGTGCTTGGATTGATGATCCCCGAAATTAAAATCGATAACTTAATGGCCATGCCAATTGATAAAGCCTTATTGATTTCAGCTAGCCCTGTTTTCTTTACCGCCTTTGGTTTCCATGGTTCGATTCCTTGCTTAAATAAATACTTAGAAGGTGATGTAAAAGCTTTAAGATTTTCGATTATTGTGGGCTCTGCAATCACATTAGTGGGCTATGTCTTATGGCAATTTTCAACTCATGGTGTATTAAGCCAAACTCGCTTCTTAGAAATCCTTAATCAAGATCCAACATTAAATGGATTGATTGAAGCGGTTCGTGTGATTACAGGCAGTACTATTATTGCTGCTATCGTGAAAATCTTCTCTGCCTTAGCTCTGATTACCTCATTCTTAGGGGTGGCACTCGGTTTATTAGAATGTATTGACGACTTGTTAAAACGTGTATTCAATTTTTCTGCAAACCGTTTAAGTTTAGGTTTCTTAACGTTCCTTCCGCCATTGCTCTTTGCATTCTTCTACCCAGAAGGCTTCATCCTTGCATTAGGTTATGCAGGACAAATGTTTGCTTTCTATGCAGTGGTATTGCCGGCAGCATTGGTTTGGAAAGCTCGTCATCAACATCCAAACTTACCTTATCGTGTGCCTGGTGGTTCAGGGGTTCTACTTTTTGTCTCAATTCTAGGGATTATTATTGTGAGTATCCCATTCCTAATTAAATTAGGTGTATTGCCTCCAGTAGTGGGTTAATAACACGGATTAAAATAAAAAGTGCGGTTAAAAATCAGTATATTTTTAACCGCACTTTTTGTTGATATAAGACCATAAAGAATGGATTAAATATTGTTGCTTTTATCTAAATAAGATTTATTTTTTAATAATTTTCCATCTTTGCTAAAAAGCAATTCGATATAAAAATCACGTCTATTACCTAAGTAACCTTCACCTTTTTTATAGAGTGCAAATAGTTTATTATCTGTTTTTTCTAAAATTTCAAATTGGTTCGAAATTAAATCGCTTATTTCTTTCTTATCCATTCCTGAATGAAGGTATTTGGAGACAATATGACTAACATCCGCACGTTGACTTGCAATGTCAGTAATACGGGTTTTAAAAACCTCATCTAGCATTAAGTTTAAATCTGTTGCATTACTTTTTCTGTCTGAAACTGAAGATTGAAACCCAGAATGATTCTTATGGCTACTTGCTTCGCAGCCAATTGAAACCAGGGAAAGTAGAGTAAGGGATATTGTGAGTAATTTTTTCATGTTAAGTACCTTTTATATTTCTTGGGTTTCAGTTTTCAGTATCTTCTACAATTTGATGTTCAATAGCTAATGAATCCATTCCTTTTTTAGGTGAAATAACAATATGATAAATGCGTTTTGCTCGACCACTTCCTGAGCTATGTCCAGTAAGTTTCGTTCTAATATATCCTGAATACTCGCAAATTTCTTTTCCTGCTTCACAAGTCATACCCATTTGGGAAACGGCTTTTTTGATGCTATCAGCACGATTATCACCATCTAAATGAGCATAAATCAATTTGCTTAGCGCTTCTTTTTCCGGCTCATTAGGAAATCTTTTCGTAATATATTCTTTAATTTCCCCTTGAGGTAAATTATCGTAATTAACGGTCATTCTGGGAAAACCTAAATCACAAGCAGTTAAAAGAAGAGATAACCCTAAAATAATAGTGCCTTTTTGCATATTAAAATACCTTTAATTGATAGTAGCTCAAGGCATTATAGCAATAAAAATTTATTTTCCGATAATAAATAATTCTGTTATTTTGGGTAATTACAGAGAAAAATTATCTTTTTCTAAATAATATGAAAAGAACATAAAGAATGTGATTGGTAGGGTGTGAAACGTTGCTTCATACACATTTTTAGCATAATTAGGTAGTTATTCTAACGCTATGATTTCTCTTTGATTGCTTTGAGATAGCGATATACGCTAGGTTCTGAGATTTTCAAATATTTAGCGACCATCGGAATAGCGCCTTTGATATTAAAAATGCCTTTATCAAATAAGACTTGAACGGCGTTTTCCCGCTGTCTTAAACTGAGTGGTTTATCGGAATGTAATAGGGTGAAATCAAGGTATTCACAAAGGATATCTTCGATAGAGTTTTCGAGTTTTTCTTTATTAATTATTTCGGCTTCTTCCACTTCGGCAAAGGCTGCATCAATACCTAAAATATTGACGAAGTTTCCGAGATTCTCCAGTGAAATCAATTTGGTCATCACATCAACCAACTCAGAGGTATCATGATTAATACAAAGGATGCCTTCTAATTTATCCCCGTTTTTAATGAAATAAGTTGCACCTCGAATGACCTTTTCGGAATCTGCCACCGCTTTGTAGTTAAAGATAAAATCTTTATCTAAATATACTTTATCTTGCAACAAACTAGAACCAAAAGAACTAAGTGGAGAGGAAAGTGTTCTCCCACTGACGTGGCTATTCGCAATGGCTTCCATATGAGCCTTCTTTTTATCAAAAGAATGAAATACGACTTCGTATTTAGGGCCTAGAACACTTCCCAAAAAATGGGTTAGACCAATAAAATATTTCTTTTGTACATTGTTCATATCGAGCCAATCTCATTAATTACCATTTGCTTGTTGTGGCTATTTTATAGTCACTTATTTTTTATAGCAAATACATTGTAAAAAACGACAGGTTATCTATGTTGTTTTGCTTTAGGAGAATCTTATAATGCTTAGGGGGATGCGGTTAGACAATATTTCTGTGATATTCTTTGCTTGGAAAGTAAGGGATAGTATCTGGAAGGTAGGCCAATATGTATCCAATGGTGAAAAAAACACAGCAAACCTGATGCTAAGCCTTGAGGATAAATAATACAAAAGTATTTTAAACAGAATACGCTTTAACCAGATACAACGTTCAGTCAATCTCCAAAGAGTTTTAAAACTTGAATAGAATCAAGAGATCAATACCTTAACAATACAAATTTTAATGGCTTTTTTGAGAAAAATTTGATATTGTATAGGCCTATATTTATCAATAACTTAAATTTAATTGACATAATAGATGAAAAAATTATTACCCTCTTTTCTTTCCTGTTTATTACTTATTTCCCCTTTTATCTTAGCTAATCCCCCTTCTACAAATGCAAATGTAGAAAAACAAATTGATGCTCAACAACAAAAACAACAAGCGGAACAAGAGGCTGCTATTTTAGCCCAGCAAACGCAATCAGCGAATGTGCGTTTAGAGGCTGAAAAAGAATCGTCTCCTAGCTTTCCACAAAATGAAGCACAATGTTTTCCCATCAATCAATTAGCACTCACAGACTATCAAGCTGAAGAATCCACTTCATCAACAACTCCTCTTAAACTTGCTGAGCCCAGCCAATTTTCTTGGGCATTAAAATCAGTGTATGCTGAACGTGATTTTGCGTTACCGGCTTGTATTGGTTCAGAAGGGATTAATGTATTACTTCGTCGTATTCAAAATCGTTTGATTGATGCAGGTTATGTGACAACACGTGTTGTGGTTGAACCGCAAGATTTGCGTTCAGGCGTGTTAGTTTTAACGGTGATACCAGGTAAAGTGGGTCGTATTCAATTACAAGACCAAAGTGCTATTCCATTTGCGACACGCGGTACGCTGTGGTTTGCTATGCCAATGTCGCAAGGGGACATGTTAAATGTACGCAATATTGAGCAAGGATTAGAAAACTTAAAACGTGTACCAAGTGCTGATGCCAATATGGAGCTTGTACCAAGTGAAAATGTAGGGGAAACCGATATTGTGATTTCCTATAAGCAGACATTGCCTTTTCATTTAACTTTAGGTGTAGATGATTCAGGTAGTAAAGCAACAGGTCGCTTACAGGGCTCAGCGACATTTTCTTGGGATAATGTGTTAACGCTGAACGACATGTTCTATATCAGTGGTACGCGCAGCTTTAAGCGTCATAGTGACGATGCGGAAGGTGATTATGGTAGTAAAAACGTAACACTCTATTATTCTATTCCTTGGAGAAGCTACCTTTTAACTCTTTCAGGCTCTAAATATTCTTATCATCAAACAGTCGCAGGGGCTTTTGAGTCTTATGTCTATTCTGGCGAAAGCCAACAAATGAAAGCGAATTTGAGTCGCTTACTCTCTCGTGGTAGTCAACATAAAACGTATATCAATGGTGCATTATGGACGAAAAAATCTCATAACTATATTGATGATACAGAAGTTGAAGTACAACGTCGTCGAACAGCAGGTTGGGAAGTGGGGATTAATCATACTCACTACATCAGCGACCTTGTTTTGCAGATTTTTGCTGGTTACAAGCGTGGTACAGGCGGTAATAAAGCGCTACCTGCACCAGAAGAAGAGTTTGGTGAAGGGACTTCGCGCATGCAAATTATTACAGCCGGACTTGATTTAACGTATCCATTTACGATGGGTAATCAACCATTTCGTTTCAATACCAGTTGGAATGGTCAATGGAATCGCACACCTTTAACTCAACAAGATAAATTTAGTATTGGTGGGCGTTATACCGTACGAGGGTTTGATGGTGAGCTTTCGCTTTCGGGTGAAAAAGGTTGGTTATGGCGTAATGAACTTGGTTGGGATATTGCCAATAAAGGGCATGAGCTTTATTTAGGTATAGACCAAGGTAAAGTGCATTCTAGTCAAGATGAGCTTCAAGTAGGAAGTAGTCTAATTGGTGGGGTGATTGGTCTTAGAGGCAAATTATGGGGAATTAACTATGATTATTTCGTAGGTAAACCGATTAAAAAGCCAGAAGGATTTAGAACCAGTAATGTGACTACCGGATTTAATGTAAGTTACCGTTTTTAATACTTATTTATCCAGATTAATTGAAATTAAACAGAATTTAAAATTTAAAGGAAATTGAGAAAATGAATAAACGTCATTACAAAGTTATTTTTAGTCGTGTATTAAATCAACTTGTTGTGGTATCTGAACTTGCCAAATCACAGGGTAAAGCACAAAGTGAGAATATGAGCTCAGAACAGGTAAAAACAGGGTTGTTTTCAACCGCACTCTCACTCAACCCTATCCATTTTAGCTTAATGCTGGCATTAGGCTTTGTGTTTCTTTCACCTTCAGTTCAAGCTGAAGATATGGCTATTCGTGCGGATAAATCAGCACCAGGTAATCAACAGCCGACAGTATTGCAAACAGGTAATGGTATTCCACAAGTAAACATTCAAGCACCAAGTCAGGCTGGAGTATCGCGTAACCAATATTCGCAATTTGATGTGGCGGAGAAAGGGACTGTATTAAACAATGCTCGTAAAGCAGCACAAACGCAAATGGCAGGCTGGGTGCAGGGTAACCCGAATCTTGCTCGTGGTGAAGCGAAAGTGATTTTGAATGAAGTCAATTCAGCGAATCCAAGCCGTTTAAAAGGCTATGTAGAAGTAGCGGGTAAAAAAGCGGATGTGGTGATTGCGAACCCAAGTGGTATCCAGTGTGATGGCTGTGGTGTGATAAATGCAGGGCGTGCAACATTTACTACAGGTAAAGCGGAAGTTGAAAATGGTGAATTAAAAGGCTATCGCGTACAGGGTGGTAAAGTCTCTGTAGGTCAAAAGGGGATGGATACCTCTAAAGCTGATTACACCGATATTATTGCGGATAAGGCTGAAATCAAAGGTGGGGTATGGGGTAATAAAGTTAAGGTTACCACGGGTAAAAATAAAGTAGACCGAACCAATGATTCGGTGGTTTATGTCGGTGATAAAAATACAAACGAAACTGACCGCACTTCAG
>CAUUXN010000052.1:0-12466 GCA_963548985.1 uncultured Haemophilus sp.
ATGCTTGGCACAGAGCAACGTGTATTGGTAGAAGGGCCGTCTAAGAAAGATATTATGGAATTAACTGGACGTACCGAAAACAACCGTATTGTGAATTTCCAAGGCTCACCAGATATGATTGGTAAGTTTGTCGATATCAAGATTACCGATGTTTATACTAACTCTCTACGTGGCGATGTGGTACGTACTGAAGATCAAATGGGATTACGTATTGCACAATCACCGCAAGAAGTGATGAACCGTACTCGTAAAGAAGATGAATTAGGCGTAGGACGTTATCACGGCTAATCATTTAAGAATATAGATAAGTAACCGTACGAAAGTGCGGTTATTTTTTTATGTGTTTTTTAGAAAATAGAGTAGGAAAGTCTTTATCCTAAATTTTAGGCATAAAAAAACACCCGTTAAGGTGCTGATTTAAAGTGGTGGGTCGTGAAGGATTCGAACCTTCGACCAACGGATTAAAAGTCCGCTGCTCTACCGACTGAGCTAACGACCCACTGGTATGATTTTAAAATGGTGCCCGAAGCCAGACTTGAACTGGCACGCCTCGAAAGGCGAGGGATTTTAAATCCCTTGTGTCTACCGATTCCACCACTCGGGCAAATTGGAGCGGGAAACGAGGCTCGAACTCGCGACCCCGACCTTGGCAAGGTCGTGCTCTACCAACTGAGCTATTCCCGCATTTGCTTGTTGCCAAACAACGGGGCGTATTTTACGGATTTATCTTATTGTGTCAAATAAAATTCGTAAAAAATTTTTTTGATTGGTTAAAAATAATTCAAAAACAAAAGGTGCGATTAAAATAACCGCACCTTTTATTTAAAATTTAGTCAATTCTATAATTCAATGTTATCTAACAAGCTACCTTTCGCTGCTTTCAAGTATTGGAGCATTGACCAAACCGTTAAAATGGCCGCTAAATAAAGCAGTACAATTGCCAGCGTTTCCATATAAACGTTATATCGCCAGAGTAATCCACCTAAAGCGAGCATTTGGGAGGTAGTTTTTACTTTTCCAAGCCATGAA
Organism: uncultured Haemophilus sp.; assembly: GCA_963548985.1. GTDB lineage: Bacteria > Pseudomonadota > Gammaproteobacteria > Enterobacterales > Pasteurellaceae > Haemophilus_D. Next base: position 1,030 of record CAUUXN010000052.1, read on the forward strand.
ACTGCTACTTTATTTCGTTCGCCTAATTCCGCCATCCATTCACGCAAAGCTGAAACAATAATCTCACGTGAAATTACAATAATAGCTGGAATGGTAATCCAGAAAGAATGTTGATATTCCACAATTAATACAAGCGCAGTAATAACCATCACTTTATCGGCAACAGGATCAAGGAAAGCACCGAAACGGGTTGTTTGTTTTAATTTTCGAGCGAGATAGCCATCAAACCAGTCGGTGACACCAGCAATAAAGAAAATAAGCGTTGTAATAAAAGGTGCTGAAGGGATGGGCAAATAAAATGCCACGACGAAGAATGGAATTAAAATCACTCGGAGAATCGTCAGGAAAATAGGAATATTATATTTCATAAAAATAACCGCACTTTGGTTAAAGATACGTTCATTCTAAAGGATCTACAAAAATAAAAAAAGCCACTTAATGTGGCTTTTTCTTAAAAATTAAAGTTTGTCAGCGTTTTGTTTCAAGTATTTAGCAACACCTTCAGGGCTGTCTTTCATACCTTCTTTGCCTTTTTCCCATTGAGCAGGGCAAACTTCACCGTGTTCTTCGTGGAATTGTAATGCATCTACCATGCGTAACATTTCATCGATGTTACGACCTAATGGTAAGTCATTAACCACTTGGTGACGAACAATGCCGTTTTTGTCAATTAAGAAAGAACCACGTAGTGCAACACCTTCTTCAGGGTGTTCGATACCGTATGCTTTAGCAATCTCGTGTTTAACGTCTGCAGCTAATGCATATTTAACTGCACCGATACCACCATTTTCAGTTGGGGTATTACGCCATGCATTGTGAGTGAATTCTGAGTCGATAGATACACCAACAACTTCAACACCACGTTTTTTGAACTCTTCGTAACGGTGGTCGAATGCGATTAACTCAGATGGGCAAACGAAAGTAAAGTCTAATGGATAGAAGAATAATACTGCCGCTTTACCATTGATGTGTTTCTTGAAATTGAAGTTATTAACGATTTCCCCGTTGCCTAAAACTGCAGCGCAAGTAAAATCTGGAGCTTGACGAGTTACTAATACCATAGTCATAATTCCTATATGAAAGTGAATAAAAATTTTGCGGATGCAAAAAGTCGCCGATTATTCTAAGAAAATTAATCGCACTTTAACAGCTGTTTTTATCTATTGAATTAATTAATATTGTCTAAGTTACAGGTGAAATATATGTCAGAACATCATACTTTATCGACCACACTGGTTCATGCAGGGCGTAAAAAACGTTTTACTCAAGGCTCAGTTAACCCCGTGGTTCAACGCGCATCTTCTTTAGTATTTGAGACCATTGCGGATAAAAAACATTGCACAAAAAATCGTTACAAAGGAGAACTTTTTTACGGTCGTCGTGGCACGTTAACGCACTTTGCTCTTCAAGATTTAATGTGTGAAATGGAAGGCGGGACAGGTTGTTATCTTTATCCTTGTGGGGCCGCAGCCGTAACAAATGCTATTTTATCCTTTGTGGAAACAGGCGATCATGTCTTAATGACAGGTGCGGCGTATGAGCCGACACAAGATTTTTGCAATGTGATTTTGAAAAAAATGCATATTGATACGACCTATTATGATCCCATGATAGGCGCAGATGTTGCTAAACTCGTGCAGCCAAATACAAAAGTTTTATTTTTAGAGTCACCAAGTTCTTTAACGATGGAAGTACCAGATATTCCCGCGATTGTTAAAGCGGTTCGAGAAGTAAGCCCTGAAATCGTCATTATGATCGATAATACATGGGCTGCAGGGGTATTATTTAAAGCGTTAGAGCACGGTATTGATATTTCTATTCAAGCAGGAACGAAATATTTAGTAGGGCATTCTGATATTATGATTGGTACAGCCGTGGCTAATGCACGTACTTGGGATAAATTGCGTGAGCATTCTTATTTAATGGGACAAATGGTTGACGCCGATTCTGCTTATACGACAGCACGCGGTATTCGTACCTTAGGTGTGCGATTAAAACAACATCATGAAAGTAGTTTAAAAGTGGCCAAATGGTTAAGTGAACAACCACAAGTTAAAGCAGTGTATCATCCTGCGCTACCAAGCTGTCCAGGCCATGAAAACTTTAAACGTGACTTTACCGGCGCAAGCGGTTTATTCTCTTTTGAATTACATAAACGTTTAAACGATGAAGAGCTTTCCGCCTTTATGGATCATTTTGAGCTTTTCACAATGGCTTATTCTTGGGGCGGGTTTGAATCTCTCATTTTATGCAATCAACCAGAAGAAATTGCAAAAATTCGCCCAGGTATTGAGCGTAAATTAACAGGTTCATTAATTCGTGTGCATATTGGATTTGAAGACACGGATGAATTAATTGCTGATCTTCAAGCAGGCTTTGACCGAATCAAATAAGAAAGGGGCTGTTTATGTAAACAGCCCTTATTTACTCAATCTTTGAGTTGATTTATCATAGTCAGCATTTTTAGTCACTAGAGAAGAACAATGAAACATATTCATATTTTAGGCATCTGCGGTACCTTTATGGGCGGCGTTGCGATGATTGCCAAACAAATGGGCTATAAAGTAACGGGTTCCGATACCAATGTTTACCCACCGATGAGCACTTTTTTACAAGAACAGGGCATTGAAATTATTCCTAATTATGATGTAGCTCAACTTCAGCCTGCGCCAGATATGGTGATTGTCGGAAATGCCATGAAACGCGGTAATCCTTGCGTGGAATATGTTTTGGATAATGCCTTGCCTTACACATCAGGACCTCAATGGTTACACGACCATTTATTGCGTAACCGTTGGGTGTTAGCGGTTTCAGGTACACATGGTAAAACCACAACAACGGGTATGTTGACTTGGATTTTAGAACAAAATGGGTTAAAACCAGGTTTCTTAATCGGTGGGATTGCGGGGAATTTTGGCACCTCTGCTCGTTTAGGGGAAAGTGAATTCTTTGTAATTGAAGCGGATGAGTATGATACGGCGTTCTTTGACAAGCGTTCTAAATTTGTACATTACAATCCGAAAACATTGATTATTAACAATATTAGCTTCGATCATGCTGATATCTTCGATGATCTTCATGCGATCCAGCGTCAATTCCATCATATGATCCGAACCATTCCTTCCACAGGACGCGTTCTTTCTTTTGCAGATGAACAGAGCGTGAAAGAAACCCTCAATATGGGTTGTTGGTCAGAACAGCAATTTATCGGTAAAGATAAAGAATGGTTTGCGGAACGTATTACCAATGATTGTTCAGAATTTGCTGTATTCCATCATGGTAAAAAAGTTGCTGAAGTGAAATGGAATATTGTCGGACAACACAATATGCACAATGCTTTAATGGCGATTGCGGCGGCTTACCATGCGGGTGTCAAAATTGAAGATGCATGTCATGCATTAGGTAGCTTTATCAATGCAAAACGTCGTTTAGAAGTGAAGGGGGAAGTAAACGATATTACGGTTTATGATGACTTCGCTCACCATCCAGAAGCCATTCTGGCGACACTTACTGCGTTGCGTGACAAAGTAGGTGGTGGCGTACGTATTCTTGCTGTATTAGAGCCTCGTTCAAACACCATGAAAATGGGTGTGCATAAAGATGAAATTGCACCAGCACTTGGGCGAGCTGATGCGGTGTTTATGCTACAACCAGATAATATTCCATGGGATGTAGCTGAAATTGCGGGAGCATGTGTTCAACCAGCACATTACACAGGAAATATTGATAAATTAGTGGATATGATTGTGGCTGAAGCGAAACCAACGGATCAGATTCTTGTGATGTCAAACGGTAGCTTTGGTGGCATTCATCAAAAGATTTTAGATCGATTAAAATAATCTCAATGCAAAGTGCGGTCAAAAATGAGAGTGTTTTTGACCGCACTTTTTATCATCAAAAATAAGGAAATAGCATGGCTGATCCACATATTGAATCTCCAATGGATGTTTGGGATAAACTCACCGTCATTATTTATCGCACAGGCTTTGTGATTGCGGCATTTAGCATCTTGGCTTTAACTTGGTATCCTCAACAGGCTCAAATTGGCGTATTGATTGCAGCAACTTGTTGTGCATCATCGCTTCATATTTATTTAAAGCATTTCCGCTTAACATTTCAATTTGCCACGTGGCTTGCACTCTTATGTGCGCTTTTAGGTTGGCATGAATTAGCGTTAGGTGGTGCATTAGTCACACTGGGCGGTTTATGTTTTAAAGAATACTTCTGTTTTAGAGTACCGCTATTAAATTTACAACCTGCATTTGTCGCCGCACTTTGGTTTACTTGGGTATTTGAAGGGGGTTGGATTACTCGAATTTTATCGTTGATTGTCGGAGGATTATTATTGATTCTTGCGGTTCAAAAATGGCGAATGCCATTACATTTTGATATTGGCGATAAGACAAAATACCAAATCTAATAAGATTGATAGATAAAGGCATAATGTTTCCCGACATTGTGCCTTTATTTCGATTAAATTTACCTTTATTTAAAACGAAAAAAGCACCGAAATTTCGGTGCTTTGTAATTTGGTTGCGGGGGCCGGATTTGAACCGACGGCCTTCGGGTTATGAGCCCGACGAGCTACCAAGCTGCTCCACCCCGCGTCTGATGGCGCGTAATATACTCGTTTCAAAAATTATTGCAAGATTTAAACTGAATTTGACTTTCCGTTTGTTAAGAAAATAAACAATGTGAATATTAATTAACCATTTTATGAAATAGTGCTAGTCCTAAAAGGGAATTTTTGATAGCGTATGCAACTTTGTATTAGTTAGTTTAATTTAGGAAAATAAGAATGAAATTTCGTCAAAATCTCGCTGTAAAAATGCTCTCTGTAATGGCGGCAGTTTCAGTGCTTGCGTCATGTGGTTCAGCACCAAGTAAAGTCTCTTCAAAAAATAATTCAAGCGTACCGCGTACCGCGACAGGTGACGATCCACAAAAATTTGGGGCAAAGTATAGTGGACGTAATTATCAACAAGCTATTTTAAGCCCAGTGGCATCCGTGGAGAACAAAGGTGCGGTTGTAAACCAAGGTGATTTTTTAACGCAGTTGACGAATGTTCGTGATTATTCAAGTTCATTAACAAATCGCTTTGCTGCTAATTATGGCAAAATCACTAACTGGGTACTTGCAGGAGCCAATGTGAATGAATTAGCACAATACGGCATTAACCCACAGATTATGAAAGGTTTTGATGGTTATCAAAACGTGTTAATGACAGGTTATTATTCACCTGTGATTCATGCACGCCGTACTGCACAAGGTCAATATCAACACCCAATTTATGCGATGCCAAGCTATAAACGTTATAGCCGAGCAGAAATTTATAATGGTGCATTGGCAGGACAAGGCTTAGAGCTCGCTTACAGTGATTCAATGATGGATAACTTCTTATTAGGCGTGCAGGGTAGTGGCTATGTTGATTACGGTGATGGCAATTTAAATTATTTAGCCTATGCTGGCCAAAATGGCTATAAATATCAAGCTGTTGGGCGTTTGTTGGTAGAAGATGGTGAAATTCCAAAAGAAAAAATGTCTATCCAAGCGATTCGTGAATGGGGGAAAGCAAACCCATCTCGAGTACGAGAATTGTTAGAACGTAATCCATCTTATGTTTTCTTTAAAAACGATCCAACAGGTGAAGTGAAAGGTTCTGCAGGCGTGCCTTTAGTACCTATGGCAGCAGTTGCTTCTGATCGCAATGTCATTCCTTCTGGTACCGTATTATTGGTTGAAGTGCCAGATATTGATAATGATGGTAACTGGATGGGCACGCACAAATTACACTTAATGGTGGCACTTGATGTGGGCGGCGCGGTAAATGGTCACCACTTTGACTTATATCGTGGTATTGGTGATCAAGCAGGCCATATCGCGGGTTTATCAAAACACTATGGACGCGTTTGGGTACTACAATAATGGCTCGTGTCGATAACTACGAACAACGTTTTGGCGGCATTGGTCGCCTTTATACCCCAGAAGGCTTGGCGCGTTTGCGTCAGACTCATGTGTGCGTTATTGGTATTGGCGGCGTAGGTTCGTGGGTAGTGGAAGCGCTTGCGCGAAGTGGCGTAGGGCAGATCACCATGATTGATATGGATGATATTTGTGTCACCAATATTAATCGTCAGCTTCCTGCATTAAGCGGCAATATTGGCAAGCTTAAAACGGAAGTAATGGCAGAGCGCGTTAAGCTGATTAACCCAGAATGTGCGGTGAATATTATCGATGATTTCATTTCACCGGATAATCAAGCAGAGTATTTAAATCGCGGTTATGATTATGTCATTGATGCCATTGATAATGTGAAAATCAAAGCGGCGATGATTGCCTATTGCAAACGTAATAAAATCAAGATTATCACTATTGGTGGCGCAGGTGGTCAGACAGATCCATCCAAAATCCAAATTGCTGATTTAAGCAAAACGATCCAAGATCCATTATTGGCGAAAGTGCGGTCAGTTTTACGTAAGGATTTTAATTTTAGCCAAAATCCACAACGTAAGTTCGCAGTTGATGCTGTGTTTTCCAGTCAGCCTCTGATTTTCCCTAAAATGGGCGAGGGCTGTGAAGTATCAGCCACCATGAATTGTGCAAATGGCTTTGGTGCAGCAACCATGATAACTGCAACTTTTGGATTTTTTGCCGTTTCCAGGGTAATAGACAAGTTATTAAAATAAAGAAATGAAGCAACGTGAAAACGTTGCTTTTTCTTTATGAATAAAAGTATTCAATAAGATGAAGAAATATCACTTCATTTTTTTAATTTGAAATGTTGCAATTTTATCAAAAAGGCGTAGTCTATGTTGGCTTTGAGAATAATTCCCAATAAAAGTAAGGAAACAAAAATGAAACAAGTATTAAAAATGAGTGCAATTTCTACCGCACTTTTAACGCTTCCAATGATGGCAAATGCAGATGTATTGGCATCCGTGAAACCCCTCGGTTTTATTACATCGTCTATTGCTAATGGTGTAACAGATACGCAAATTTTAGTGCCAGCGGGTGCTTCTCCTCATGATTACAGCTTAAAACTTTCAGATGTACAAAAAGTGAAATCGGCGGATTTAGTGCTTTGGGTTGGTGAAGATATTGATGCTTTCTTAGCAAAACCAATTAGCCAAATTGATAGCAAAAAAGTGATCAATATTTCTGAGATTCCAGAAATTAAACCGCTTTTAAGTAAAGTTCATCATGAGCATTATCATGAAGGCGATGAGCATGAGCACGGACATAGCCATGATCACAAACATGGACACGACCATAAACATGAACATGAGCATGGTCATGATCATCACCACCATGATGTAGATGAAAATGGGTTAAGCGTAAACTGGCATTTATGGTATTCACCAGCCATTAGCCAAATTGTGGCACAGAAAGTGGCGGATAAATTAACGGAACAATATCCGGATAAAAAAGAGCTTATTGCGAAAAATTTAGCTGATTTTAACCGCACTTTGACCGAGCAAAGCGATAAGATCAAAGCACAATTAGCGCCACTCAAAGATAAAGGCTTCTTTGTATTCCATGATGCTTATAGCTATTTCAATGATGCTTATGGTTTAAATCAAACTGGTTATTTCACCATTAATCCATTAGTGGCACCAGGTGCAAAAACCATTGCTCACATTAAAGAAGAAATTGAAGAACATCGTGTAAATTGTCTTTTTGCGGAGCCTCAATTCACACCAAAAGTGATTGATTCTCTTGCGCAAAGTACAAAAGTTAATGTTGGTCGTTTAGATCCTATTGGCGATAACGTACAGCTTGGCCCAAATTCCTATGCGAATTTCCTTCAAGCCACCGCTGATAGCTATGCTCAATGTTTAAGTAAATAATCAAAAATCTCCCCCTAACCCCCTCTTTACAAAAGAGGGGGGAATATTCTGAAATATCCCCAAATTTAACCGCACTTCTGTGCTATAATCCGCCCAATTTTTCCCTATCGAGAAAACACATGAAACAACTATTTGCCACAACTGCCCGTGGTTTTGAAGAACTCTTAAAAGTCGAACTGACAGAGCTTGGTGCAACGGAATGTAAAATTGCACAAGGCGGTGTACATTTTCAGGCTGATGACGACACACTTTATCGCAGCTTATTATGGTCACGCTTAGCTTCACGTGTTTTGTTACCTATTGTAAATGGCAAGGTATATAGTGATTTAGACTTATATTCAATTGTGACAGGGCAGGATTGGTTAAGTTATTTTGATGAGAAAGCCACATTTTTTGTTGATTTTAACGGGACAAACCAAGAAATTCGTCACACCCAATTTGGTGCGATGCGTGTGAAAGATGCCATTGTGGATTATTTTGAACGCCAAGGGAAAGCTCGTCCAAATGTGGATAAAGATTATCCAGATGTGCGAATTCATGCTTATTTAAATAAAGAAGAACTCGTCGTTTCATTCGATTTAAGTGGCGAAGCATTGCATTTACGTGGCTATCGTGAAGATACAGGGCAAGCGCCTTTACGTGAAACCTTAGCCGCTGCGATAGTGCTTCGTTCAGGTTGGAAAAAAGGGACACCATTAGTGGATCCAATGTGCGGTTCGGGTACTTTGTTAATCGAAGCCGCGCAGATGGAAGCACAAATTGCGCCGCAATTACATCGTTTACATTGGGGCTTTGATTGCTGGAAAGGGCATAATCAAAATGCTTGGGATAAGGTGAAAGCAGAAGCGGTACAGCAAGCTGAAACTTATTTTAATCAAAATCCAAAACCACATTTTTATGGCTTTGATCTCGATCATCGCGTACTGAAAAAAGCGCAAAAGAACGCACAAAATGCAGGCGTAGCACACTTAATTCAGTGGAAACAAGGTGATGTCGCCGCATTAAAAAATCCAAGCCCAGATGAAGTGGGAACGGTGATTTGTAACCCGCCTTACGGTGAGCGTTTAGGCACAACTCCTGCTTTGATTGCCCTATATTCAGTCTTTGGACAACGTCTTAAAAATGAATTTGGTGGTTGGAATGCGTCGATTTTCAGTAGTGAATCTACGTTGCTTGATTGCTTGCGTATGCGTTCTCATCGTCAATTTAAAGCGAAAAACGGTCCGTTAGATTGTGTTCAGAAGAATTATCAAATTTCAGAACGTAAAGAAAGTGCGGTTGAAAATCCGCTTGAATTTGACCGCACTTTAACAGTGGCGGTGGATTTTGCTAATCGCTTACAGAAAAATATCAAGAAAATTGAAAAATGGGCGAAACAACAAGGCCTGGATGCTTATCGTTTATATGATGCCGATTTACCGGAATATAACGTGGCAGTGGATCGTTATGGTGATCATATTGTGGTGCAAGAGTATGCTGCGCCAAAAAATATTGATGAAAACAAAGCTCGCCAACGTTTATTAGATGCGGTTACTGCGACTTTACAAGTCACAGGAATTGAAACCAATAAGCTGATTTTGAAAGTGCGTCAAAAACAAAAAGGCACGAATCAATATGAAAAATTGGCGAATAAAGGCGAATATTTCTATGTGAATGAATATGGCGCTCAGCTTTGGGTGAATCTAACAGATTACTTGGATACAGGATTATTCTTGGATCATCGCTTAACCCGTAAAATGCTTGGCGAAATGGCAAAAGGCAAAGATTTCCTTAATCTTTTTGCTTATACCGGTTCCGCAACAGTGCATGCTGCATTAGGTGGGGCAAAATCGACGATGACCGTGGATATGTCGAACACCTATTTAAACTGGGCAGAGCAAAACCTGATTTTAAATGATATTGAAGGCAAGCAGCATAAGCTCATTCAGGCAGATTGTTTGCAGTGGTTAGAGAAATGTGATCGCCAGTTTGATTTAATTTTCGTGGATCCGCCAACATTCTCGAATTCTAAGCGTATGGAAGACAGTTGGGATGTACAACGAGATCACATCAAATTAATGCGTAATCTTAAGCGTATTTTACGTCCTAATGGCACTATCGTATTCTCGAACAATAAACGAAGTTTTAAAATGGATTTTGAGGCGTTAGATGAATTGGGATTAAGTGCGGTCGAAATTTCAGCGAAAACCTTACCGCTTGATTTTGAGCGCAATAAACAAATCCATAATTGTTGGATTGTGACAATGAAAGCCTAATAAAAAGCCCGATAATAATTTATCGGGCTTTTTTGTTATTCAACTTCTTTTTGTTTCTCTTTTTCTGAATCATCATGAAGAAGGGTTTCAACTGCGGCTTCATCATTGATCTCATCTTCTTTTTCTAAGATTTCAGCCGTTTCTTCATTTAATGCTTCAGCATCAGAATGTGGCTTGATGAAAGGTTTTGGCATCCAATATTTTCGGATGATGTCCGTTGAAAAACCATGTAAAACTTCTTCATTCAATCGTTCTTGATCCAAATAACGGACTTCTGCAATGACCTCATCAGCTTCAATTTTATTGATACCTAATTGCATCAATGCTGCATGACTGAGTGTAAGCGCAGACTCAAAGGTTTCACGCACAATAAAGTCCACATCTTTCTTAATAAGACTTACGGTTGTTTTACGGTCATAAGTTCGAGCCAAAATTGGGAGTTTCGGATAAGCATCTTTCAGATTCTGAACAATGCTTTCAATACGTTGGGTATCATTAATCCCGATGACGACACATTTGGCTTTTTCGATACCGGCAGCGCGTAATACATCAAGGCGGATACCGTCACCGTAATAAACTTTAAAACCAAATTTAGCTGCCGCACGGATGTTTTCGATGTTGCGGTCAATCACCGATACGTTAATCCCACGAACAAGAAGCGATTGACACACAATTTGGCTGAAACGACCAAAACCAATCACGAGCACGCTATCTTCTAAATCCACAATTGGATCAAGATCGCTAGTATCGACTTTTTCATCTTGGGTTACTGATTTACGTTGGTTGATTTTACGCATTAATAAGCCAATCAATGGTGAGAACAACATCGAGATAATTACCGCAGCGGTGAAGGTCGCATTTTGATCTTTTGTCATCACGCCTGCAGTAGTCGCTGCAGAGAAGAGTACGAATGCAAATTCACCACCGTGCGCCATAATGGTCATTCGTCCAACCGATTCGGTACGGTCAAGTTTCGTAATACGTGAAACGGTATAAACGGCTAAGGCTTTGCCGACGATGTAAAGGCATACAATCCCTAATAACCAAATTGGCTCATTGAAGACTAAACTTAAATCAAGTGACATTCCCACTCCCATAAAGAAGAGACCGAGCAGTAAACCACGGAAAGGTTCAATATCGGCTTCTAATTGGTGGCGGAATGCGGATTCTGAAAGCATTACACCCGCAACGAATGCGCCCATCGCCATTGAAAGGCCACTCGCTTCCATTGCCAATGCAGCCCCTAATACCACAAGCAACGCAGCTGCGGTCATCATTTCGCGAATATGAGCTTTGGAAATCAAACGGAAAATTGGGTTCATTAACCATTTACC
>CAUUXN010000053.1:0-11736 GCA_963548985.1 uncultured Haemophilus sp.
GGTGGACGCACATCACGAATTTCAATACGGGTAACTTTAATCCCCCAAGGATTGGTCGCTTCATCCACAATTGCCAACAAACGACCGTTAATGGAGTCACGTTGGGAAAGCATTTCATCCAATTCCATCGAACCTAATACGGTACGAATGTTGGTCATAGTTAAATTGATAATCGCCTGTTCTAAATGGTTCACTTCATAAGCTGCACTACGAGCATCAATCACCTGAACGAAACAGACCGCATCAATGGATACGTTGGCGTTATCCTTAGAAATGACTTCTTGTGAGGGAATATCTAATACCTGTTCCATCATATTGATCTTACGGCCAACACGATCCACAAATGGTACGACAAAGTTTAAGCCAGGCATTAAAGTGTGGGTATAACGCCCAAAACGCTCAATCGTCCAGTTATAACCTTGCGGTACAGTTTTGAGTGCTGAAAAAAGTACGACTACAACTAATACAATAAAGACGATTGCGGCAACGGATAAGCCTTCCATAGATTGCTCCTTAATGATGAGGAAATATAAGAAAAGTCTATCAAATTAGACCGCACTTTGTACATAAATATATTTATCGTTTTCTCTTATAAATTCAAAAAGATGCGTAATGCAATTCGGGGCATCTAAATCTTGATGAGAGACAAATAAAAGTTGGGTTTTACTATTATTGACCAGTTGCTCAATGAAATGTTTGACGAGCTTGCGATTTAATCCATCAAGCCCTTGAAAAGGCTCATCTAAAATCAAAACAGGTGGATATTTCACCATCGCACGAGTAATAAGCAATAAACGTTGCTGTCCCCAAGAAAGTGAACGAAATGGCTTTTTGGCTAAATGAGTCAGATTTAAACGAGCTAACCACTGCATGGCTTTTAAACAAATTGCCTCTGGCACTTGTTGATAAACCCCAATACTGTCAAAAAAGCCTGAAATAATCACATCTAGCACGGAACAATTCACACGGTAATCTAAATGCAGTTGGCTGCTTACGTAACCCATCTTTTGTTTGATATCCCAAATGGTTTCGCCTGAACCTCGCTGTTTACCAAAGATCACTACATGATTCGCAAATGCTTGAGGATGATCACCTGTAATTAAAGAAAGCAAGGTAGACTTCCCTGCGCCATTAGGTCCTTTAATCCACCAATTTTGATTTGGCTGAACAACCCAGTTTAAATGATCCAAAATAACTTTATCGCCATACTGAACCGTGACATTTTTAAGCTCAAAGTGCGGTTGGTTTTCTGGCAGTTTTAGTAATGGTGAGGCTGGCTCAGGCAAAGCTACATTAACAGACTGTTCCGCATAAACTAATTGTTGATAAATACTTTGTTGCTCAATGGATTGGCGTTCACCTTCTAATACTAATTCTAAATTTTCCAACATGGCTAAATGAGTCGCTTCAGCAGGAATATCGGCCAAACGATTAACAATTAGAACGATTGCACATTTTTTTTTCAGTTCGTTTAACATCGTCATCCAATCTTGTACTGATTGCTGATCTAGCCCTTCAAAAGGCTCATCTAAAATTAATAAATCAGGCTTTTGCAATAACGTTTGTGCCAATAGGACTTTTCTTGTTTCCCCTGTGGAAAGTTTGATAAAGAAACGATCTAAGAGATAGGTAATCCCTAATTGTTCTGCAATTTGTTCACAAAAAGTAAGATCCATACTGCCATTTAAAATGGTTTCTCTTGCCGTTTTACCAAAAAAATCAGGATCGGTATCATCGTTGTTTAAATTCTTCAATGTCGCTTCAAGAATTTCTCGTTGTTTTTCAAAAGAAAAGGATTGAACACGTTTAAAAGAATTATGGTACTTCCCTTCCTGTAGAAGCAACTCATTTTGCAAGGCTAAAGCAAACGCCGATTTCCCACTCCCATTACTGCCAACCACAACCCAATATTGTTGTGGTTCAATCGCAAAGTGCGGTAAGTTTAAGGTCTGTTTTTGATAAAGTTCAAATTTTGCTTGCTGAATTAAAAGTGTCATTCTCTTCCCTTAAAAACAAAAGGCGAGCAATTGCCCGCCTTGTCAGATTAATTTAATTAACCGTTTTTACGCTCTTCTTCCATACATACTGCCGCAGTAAATAATACGTCAGTTGATGAGTTAAGTGCTGTTTCAGTTGAGTCTTGTAAGATACCAATCACAAAACCAACACCAATCATTTGTGCTGCAATGTCATCAGTGATACCAAACAAGCTACAAGCTAATGGAATTAATAATAATGAACCGCCTGCCACACCAGAAGCACCACACGCACAAAGCGCCGCAACAATACTTAATAACACCGCACTGACGAAAGACACTTCGATACCTAATGTATGAACAGCCGCTAACGTTAATACAGTAATGGTAATCGCCGCACCCGCCATATTGATATTTGCACCCAATGGAATTGCCACAGAATAGGTTTCTTCATCAAGATTTAAGCGTTTTGCTAATTCAATGTTTACAGGAATATTTGCTGCAGAACTACGTGTAAAGAATGCAGTTACACCACTTTCGCGTACACAAGTCCACACTAATGGATATGGATTACGACGGATTTTCCAATAAACGAGAATTGGATTAAGTACAAAGGCTGTAAATAACATTGTACCGATTAACACGAATAATAAATGAACATATCCACCTAACGCAGATAAGCCTTTGTCAGATAATGTTTCAGCCACTAAACCGAACACACCGAAAGGTGCAAATGAAATAATTACGTGAACAATTTTAGAAATGCCTTCTGCAAAATCAGCCACAACTTGTTTCGTTGTATCTGATGCATGGCGAAGGGCTAAACCTAAACCAATAGACCACGCTAAAACACCGATAAAGTTTGCTTTGAAAATTGCATTTAATGGGTTATCCACCACATTCAATACTAAAGTTAACATGACTTGTCCAACAGATTGAGGCGCTGAACTCGCGTCCTCTTTTACTGCAAGAGCCACATCTGATGGGAATGCCATACTTGCAATCACTGCAGCTACAGCGGCTAAGAAAGTACCTAAAAGATAAAGCACGACAATTTCTTTCATATTGCTTTTAGAACCGACTTTCTTATTAGCCAGTGCAGCCATAACAAGGAAGAAAATCAAAATTGGTGCAACTGCACGTAATGCTTTAACGAAAATTTGACCCAGCACGCCAAAGCTAGATGCAAGATCAATACCAGCTGAATTTTTTACACTCTCATTCACCAACGCAACAAGGATCCCGAGTACCAAACCAATAGCAATTCGTTTTACCAAATTACCTTGGAACAAAAAATGAAATAAACGTGATGTATTCATAATAGTTTAAAATGAAGATTAAGTTGAACTTCAGATCGTTACGATCCACCGAAACATGATAAAGATAGCTCAAATTTTATTTAAAAGAAAATTTTTTCTTTATTATTTTGCCAAAAAATTGAACTTTTTAAGCTAGGAATGAATTTTTTCTAAAATTTTCGCCTATAAAAAAATTTTTTCTATGCCCTATTGACATACTGTATCTAACCACAGTATATTACACCTGTATAAACAACCACTGATTAAAAAATCATTAACTAAAAGGAACACAAGATGATGAACTACGCAAATACAGTTTCACAAAATGATATGACGTTTTCTTATCATCCTATGCCATTTTTCAATGATGTTGAAAGTAAATCGACATTTAATAAAAAATTAGATCTCAACCTTTATTGCATTAAACGCCCACAACAAACTTGCTTTATTCGTGTTACCAATCCGAATATGCTTGCTTGGGGAATTGAAATGGGCGATATGTTAGTGGTTGAAAAAAATGACAGCCTTTTCATTGGTGATCTTGTTGTCTTAGAAAAACAAGATGAATTCCATATTTATGAATTTGCCGGCGTAAGCGGTAATGAATTTGTATTCATGGCATTAGATTCTAAAGTGGAAAATATTAAAACAACACAATGGACAAACCTTCCATTAGTTGGCACGGTGACGAATACCATCCATCAAATGAAACCAAGAAGAGACTTAATGAAATTTGCGGCTTAAGCCAATAAACAGATAATCTACGTAAAGAAAAAGTGCGGTTAAAATTAACCGCACTTTTTTATTGAAACAAAATTGTCATTACATCACACGACGAGATTGTGTATAAGTTCTTGACCAGTAATCTTCATCTAATGAACTAATTGTTACGCCTTGGCTTGAACTTGCATGCATAAATTGGTTATTACCGATATAAACGCCAACATGATTGTTGCGACGGAAGAACACTAAATCACCTTTACGTAATTCATGTTTTTGGATTTGGCGACCTAAATAGCGTTGTTCTGAGGTTGAACGTGGAAGTTCCATGCCATAAGCATCGAGAAAAGCAGTTTGCATAAATGCAGAGCAATCAATACCATGTTTTGAAGTGCCCCCCATTCTGTAACGAGTACCAACCCATTCGTTATAAACTTGAGCAAGCGCTTTATCACCAATTAAACCTGATTTAGGACGGTTAGTTCTTAATTTAGGGTAAACGCCCCCTTTTTTCCCATCTAAACCGGCAATCAGTCCTGTTAACTCAGCATCATCACTTTCACTAATCATGCCGTTTTGTGCCTGCCCCGAGTTGTTAGAGCAGGCTGTTGTCAAAACAGCCAAACCTACAATAATCAAAATCTTCTTTAACATAGCTTTTAAATAATAAAAAAATATAAAAACAAAACTGGTCGGATTTTATCAAAAAGTCATTATGTCCGCCAGTTTTTATTGAATTTTTATGCAATTTTGTGAGTGAGATCTCAAAAAAATAAGGACTGCTCAATGAGCAGCCCTTAAAAAGATTAGAATTGATTATTTTTTCTTCGCTTTTGCGTTTGGAAGGTCAGTAATTGAACCTTCAAACACTTCAGCCGCAAGACCAACAGATTCATGAAGAGTTGGGTG
Source organism: uncultured Haemophilus sp. (assembly GCA_963548985.1). Lineage (GTDB taxonomy): Bacteria > Pseudomonadota > Gammaproteobacteria > Enterobacterales > Pasteurellaceae > Haemophilus_D. Next base: position 4,904 of record CAUUXN010000053.1, read on the forward strand.
AGCATGAATCGTTAATGCGATATCTTCCGCATCACAACCCATTTCAATCGCAAGACCGATTTCACCTAACAATTCACCACCGTTAGCCCCCACGATAGCCCCACCAAGTATACGATGAGTATCTTTATCGAAGATTAATTTGGTCATACCTTCAGCACATTCTGAAGCAATCGCACGACCTGAAGCAGCCCAAGGGAATTTAGCCACTTCGTAGTTTAAACCTTCTTGTTTACATTCTTTCTCAGTTTTACCAACCCAAGCCACTTCTGGTTCAGTATAAGCAATAGAAGGAATGACTTTTGGATCGAAGTAATGTTTTTTCCCTGCAATCACTTCTGCTGCAACGTGACCTTCGTGAACACCTTTATGTGCTAACATTGGTTGGCCAACGATATCACCGATTGCAAAGATGTGAGGTACATTGGTACGCATTTGTTTATCAACATGAATGAAACCACGCTCATCCACTTCAACACCTGCTTTACCAGCATCGATCAATTTACCATTTGGCGTACGACCGATTGCAACTAATACTGCATCATAACGTTTAGTATCGTTGCATGCTTTGCCTTCCATTGAAACATAGATACCATCATCTTTTGCTTCAACTGCAGTCACTTTAGTTTCAAGCATTAACTTGAATTTTTTCTCAACTTGTTTGGTATAAATACCTACCACATCTTTATCTGCCGCAGGAATTACTTGGTCAAACATTTCAACCACTTCAACTTCAGAACCTAATGCATCATACACAGTGCCCATCTCTAAACCGATGATACCACCGCCCATGATTAAGAGTTTTTTCGGTACTTCTTTTAATTTAAGTGCATCTGTTGAATCCCAAACACGTGGATCTTCATGTGGAATGAATGGTAATTGAATTGGACGAGAACCCGCTGCGATAATGGCATTATCAAATTTAATTGTGGTTGGTTTACCATCACGATCACGAGCCACTAATGTATGTGGATCAGTAAACGCCGCTAAACCTTCAACAACAGTTACTTTACGTTGTTTGGCCATACCTGCAAGACCACCAGTTAATTTCGCCACAACCGCTTCTTTACCTGCGCGCACTTCATCTAAATCAATGCGAGGCTCGGCGAAATACACACCATTTTTGCTTGCGTGTTTCGCTTCTTCAATTACTTTCGCTACGTGAAGTAATGCTTTAGAAGGGATACAACCTACGTTTAAACATACCCCACCTAATGTTGAATAACGTTCAACAAGCACTGTTTCTAAACCTAAGTCCGCACAACGGAATGCCGCTGAATAACCTGCAGGACCAGCACCAAGTACCACAACTTGGGTTTTAATTTCTTTACTCATTTTTACCTCGTAAAAACGTTCAAATTTTTGACCGCACTTTGCGATCCTTTCTGTAAGATGTGAGCCTAATCACTCACATCTTACCGCGTTAATTACATCACTAAGCGACGTAAGTCAGCTAATACGCCATTGATATAGCTTAAGAAACGAGCACCATCAGCACCATCGATCACACGGTGGTCGAAAGATAATGATAATGGAAGCATTAAGCGTGGCTCAAATTCTTTACCATTCCATACCAGTTGCATTTCTGATTTAGATACACCTAAGATTGCTACTTCTGGTGCATTTACGATTGGTGTAAAGTGAGTTGTACCAATACCGCCTAAGCTTGAAATGGTGAAACAACCACCTTGCATATCAGAACCTGAAAGTTTACCGTCACGTGCTTTTTTGGAGATTTCCATTAATTCACGAGAGAGTTCGATAATACCTTTTTTGTTCACGTTTTTAAATACAGGTACAACAAGACCGTTTGGTGTATCTACCGCTACGCCAATGTTGATGTATTTTTTAAGTGTTAATTTTTGACCGTCTTCAGAGATAGAGCTATTGAAACGTGGGAACGCTTCTAATGCTTTTGCTACCGCTTTCATAATGAACACAACTGGTGTAATTTTCACATCCAATTTTTGTTTTTCAACAATCTTATTCTGTTCTTTACGGAATGCTTCTAAATCGGTGATATCTGTGCGATCGAAGTGAGTAACATGTGGAATCATTACCCAGTTACGATGTAAGTTCGCACCAGAGATTTTGTTAATACGGCTTAATTCAACTTCTTCTACTTCACCAAATTTGCTGAAGTCAACTTTCGGCCATGGTAATAAGCCTAAGCCTGCACCATTTGCCACACCATTACCCGCCGCTGCAGAAGATACAGTACCAGTTTCAAACGCTTTAACAGCGGTTTTCACGTAAGCTTGGATATCTTCTTTCACAACACGACCTTTACGACCCGTACCTTTTACGCGATCAAGGTTAATACCGTATTCACGCGCTAAGCGACGAATCACCGGTGTTGCGTGTGCATAGCCTGCGCTTGCTACAACTTGTTCTTGGCTTAAACCAGATACATTACCTGATTGTGCTGCCGGTGCTGCTGCAGGTGCTACTTGAGGCGCTGGAGCTACCGCTGCAGGAGCTGCTGCAGGAGCGGGTGCTGCACCTGCCACTTCAAATTTCATAATTAATGAACCAGTTGAAACTTTATCACCTGATTTCACTAAAATTTCTTTTACCACACCCGCGAATGGAGCTGGCACTTCCATTGAGGCCTTATCGCCTTCAACGGTGATTAAAGATTGCTCTTCAGAAACGCTGTCACCAACGGCAACCATGATTTCAGTTACGTTAACTTCATCGCCACCGATATCTGGTACATTCACTTCTTTAATGGCTGAAGCTGTTGGTGCCGCTGCAGGTGCCGAAGCTTGTTGAACTGGCGCTGCGGCTGGTGCGGCTCCCGCCACTTCAAATTTCATGATTAATTTACCAGTAACCACTTTATCGCCCACGTTGATTAAAATTTCTTTTACGACGCCAGCAACAGGAGCAGGCACTTCCATCGACGCTTTATCACCTTCAACATTGATGATTGATTGGTCAACTTCAACGGTATCGCCTACTTTCACCATAATATCAGTCACGTTTACTTCGTCTGAACCGATATCGGGTACATTAACTTCAACTACACTTGCAGCTGCTGGTGCGGCTGCTGGTGCAGGGGCTACTGCAGCTGGAGCAGGCGCTGCCGCATCCGCTGACTCTAAAACAAGCATTGGTGTGCCAGTTGTGACTTTATCACCCACTTTTACTAATACTTCTTTTACCACACCAGCTTCTGGTGCTGGTACTTCCATTGAAGCTTTATCACCTTCAACATTGATAATACTTTGATCAGCGGTAATGGTATCACCGACTTTCACCATCACTTCTGTTACGGTAACTTCATCACTACCGATATCAGGAATTTGAATTTGTTTTGACATGTTATCTTACCTTTAAAAAACGCAGTTAAAATAAACCGCACTTTATTTGTAGATGCTCCTGTGTGCTCTCACACACAGGATGTTTTTATTAAGCGTAAAGCGGATTTACAATTTCAGTTCTTAAACCGAATTTTGCGATTGCATCAGCCACCACTTTCGCATCAAATTTGCCTTGTTTTGCAAGCTCCTGTAATGCTGCAACCACAACATAACGCGCATCCACTTCGAAGTGTTCACGTAAGTTTTCACGGCTGTCTGAACGACCGAAACCATCAGTACCTAATACGTGATAGCTTTGTGCAGGAATGAAGGCACGAACTTGTTCTGCGAATAATTTCATGTAGTCAGTAGCCGCAACAGCTGGTGCATCATTCATTACTTGTGCAATGTAAGGTACGCGTGGTGTTTCTGTTGGGTGTAACATATTCCAACGTACTGCATCCGCACCTTCACGCGCCACTTCAGTGAATGAAGGCACACTATATACATCTGAGCTTACGCCATATTCATTTGCAAGGATTTGTGCTGCTTCACGAACGTGACGGAAGATCGCACCAGAACCTAATAATTGTACATGACCTTTGTTGTCTTTCGCTTCAACGGTTTCAAATTTATAAAGACCTTTACGAATGCCCTCTTCTGCGCCTTTTGGCATTGCTGGTTGTTCGTAAGTTTCATTTAATGTGGTGATGTAGTAAAACACATCTTCTTGTTTTTCACCGTACATACGGTTGATACCGTCTTGTAGGATAACTGCCACTTCATAAACATAAGCAGGGTCATAAGACACACAGTTAGGAATAACAAGAGATTGAATATGGCTGTGACCATCTTCGTGTTGTAAACCTTCACCATTTAATGTTGTACGGCCAGAAGTACCACCGATCATGAAACCACGTGCTAATTGGTCACCAGCTGCCCACATTAAGTCACCCACACGTTGGAAACCAAACATTGAGTAGTAGATAAAGAATGGAATCATCGGAAGGTTATTGACAGAGTATGAGTTCGCTGCCGCTAACCAAGAGGATGCCGCACCTAATTCATTGATACCTTCTTGTAATACTTGACCATCTTTCGCTTCACGGTAGTACGCCACTAAATCACGGTCAGAAGGCACATAGTTTTGACCATGTGGGTTGTAAATACCGATTTGACGGAATAAACCTTCCATACCGAAAGTGCGTGCTTCGTCAGCAATAATTGGCACAATTTGTTTACCAATGTTCTTATCTTTCAATAAGGTATTTAAGAAACGCACGAATGCCATTGTGGTTGAAATTGGACGCGCTTGTTCTTCCAATAATGGTGCAAATTCTTCCAATGATGGCACTTTAAATTCAGTGGTGAATTTTGGTAAACGTTTTGGTAAATAACCATTTAACGCTTTACGTCTGCCGTGAAGATAATTGTACTCTTCCGAACCTTCTGGGAAGGTGATGTATGGATAGTTAGGAATATCTTCATCTTTAATATCTAATTGGAAATGATCGCGGAAAGATTTTAAGCTTTCGAGTGACATTTTTTTCGATTGGTGTGCAGTGTTTTTACTTTCTGCTTCAGGTATTTTATAACCTTTAACCATGTGCGCTAAGATCACAACAGGCTTACCTGCAGTTTGCGCTTTATGGAATGCGGCATAAAGTTTTTCTGAATCGTGACCACCACGTCTTAATGCCCAGATTTCATCATCTGTCATGTCTGCTACTAATGCAGCGGTTTCTGGGTAACGACCGAAGAAGTGTTCACGAACATATGCACCATCTTTAGATTTGAAGGTTAAGTAATCACCATCAAGCACTTCCATCATTAATTGGGTTAATTTGCCGGTAGTATCTTTTGCAAATAATTTATCCCAGCTACTACCCCACATGACTTTGATCACTTCCCAACCTGCGCCAGCAAATAAACCTTCTAATTCTTGAACGATTTTGCCGTTACCCGTTACAGGACCATCTAAACGTTGCAAGTTACAGCTTACAACGAAGATTAAGTTATCTAAGCCTTCACGTGCTGCGAATGTTAAATCACCTTTTGCTTCGATTTCATCCATCTCACCGTCACCAAGGAAAGCATACACTTTCTGATCTTTGGTGTCTTTTAAACCACGGTTATCTAAGTATTTTAAGAAACGAGCAGTACGGATCGCATTTACAGGGCCTAAACCCATAGATACTGTCGAGAATTGCCAGAATTCAGGCATTAATTTTGGGTGAGGGTAAGAAGAAAGACCTTTGCCTGGTTCACATTCCTGACGGAAATTATTCATTTGTTCTTCAGTAATACGACCTTCAACAAATGCACGAGCATACATACCTGGTGCTGCGTGGCCTTGGAAGAAGACTAAGTCACCGCCGTTTTTATCAGTCGCTGCTTTGAAGAAGTGGTTAAAACAAACTTCATACATACTTGCAGCAGATTGATAAGTTGAAATGTGACCACCTAATTCAAGATCTTTTTTCTGGCCACGTAATACCGCCATGATCGCATTCCAACGTACAGCACTACGAATACGACGCTCAATAGCTTTATCACCTGGGTATGCTGGCTGTTCAGAAAGTGGGATGGTATTAACATAAGGGGTTGTTACGCCACCTTTTGCAATGTTCACACCACCATTACGTGCCTGATCAATCACCTGATTGATGATGTAATGCGCACGCTCTGCGCCTTCTGCACGAATTAATGAATCAACAGCTGACAACCAATCCTGTGTTTCAATTGGGTCAATATCGTTTACTAAGGTATCTGACATAGTCTTTCCTTATTTTACTGAGTGAAAATAAAGTTTGGTCATGACCAAACACGAAAATCAAGCTTGTTAATCAATGTTACAAACATTTAACAAATCTTGTAAATTTTAGAAGATTTTTTGCAAGAAAGATAGTAGATTTTCACTGTTCTCACGCATTTCTTCATGTTATTGCAAGAGTCTTCATTAAAAGTGCAGTCATTTTTAAAGGATTTTTAGGTTTAAGTTAAAGCATACTTTATGTATTGCATTCCTTACCCGCTTTGATCTAAAGTGTTCGCATGCTTTTGAGCTTTTTAGAGGACAAAATATGAACACGACAACTCGCCCAATCTTTTCTCATAAACGAATAGCGCTCGTTGCCCATGATAGCTGCAAACAAAACCTGCTCAATTGGGTAAAGAAACACAAAGATGCACTCGCGCCCCATCAACTTTATGCAACAGGTACAACTGGCCATCTATTGGAAAGAGAAACTGGACTCAAAATAGCCTCACTATTAAGTGGTCCGATGGGAGGTGATCAACAACTCGGTGGACTAATTGCTGAGAAAAAAATTGATATGATGATTTTCTTTTGGGATCCGATGAATGCCGCGCCACATGATCCCGATGTAAAAGCCTTAATGCGTATTGCAACCGTTTGGAATATTCCGGTGGCGATTAATCAAAGTACAGCCGATTTTCTATTAACATCAAGCTTATTTGAGCAAGAAATCAATATTGATATCCCTGATTATGAAGGATATTTGAAAGCAC
>CAUUXN010000054.1:0-11469 GCA_963548985.1 uncultured Haemophilus sp.
GGCTTTCTATTGACGGTTTAAGTGCTGTGCATAATCGTTATCGTATTTCGGGTAATGGTAATCCCACCTTTGAAAAAGTCGTGAAAGCTTTAAATCTGCTACAAGAATATGGCGTGGAATTTAACACCTTAACCGTCATTAACGATCAAAACTGGCAAAAAGGAAGAGAAACCTATTTAGCACTCAAACAGCTTGGTTCAACTTATATGCAGTTTATTCCTATTGTGGAACGTCATGCCCAAACACAATCAGTAACCGATTTTTCAGTACCATCAGAAGGTTATGGGCAATTTCTTGTGGATGTCTTTCATGAATGGTACGAGTATGATGTAGGGAAAATTTATGTGTCGCAGTTTGATAATTTGCTAGGGCAATGGCTTGGTTATCCTTCCACAACTTGCGTTCACCAACCCACTTGCGGTCAATCTCTTGTGGCGGAAGCCAATGGTGATGTATATGCTTGCGACCATTTTGTGTACCCCGAATACAAGGTCGGCAATTTAACTCAGCAACCTTTAACGGAGATTGTGCTTTCCAGTAAACAGCAACAATTCCGTTTAGAAAAATCACAAAAATTGACCGCACTTTGTCGGCGTTGCGAGTTTCGTAAACTCTGTTATGGTGGCTGCCCAAAACATCGTTTTGTTTCTCTTGAAAATGAACCTGATCCACATAATTATTTATGTGCCTCTTACCGTTATTTCTTTGAGCAAACGGCACCTTATATGCAGGCGATGGCTCGTCAAATTCGGTTACATCCATCCGCTGCTTAAGGTAGAATAGCGTTTTTCTATTTTACTGTTTTATTGATATGAATCCTTGGACATTACTCGCTATTTCGATTTGCCTTGAAATTGTGGCAACGAATTTATTAAAAGTCAGCGATGGCTTTACCAAACTTTTACCTACAATTGGCTCATTAACCTTATATGCCATTTCGTTTTATTTTGTCTCTCTTGTGTTTCGCACGCTTTCCGTGGGTTTAGTTTACGCCATTTGGTCGGGCGTCGGCATTGTTCTGACCGCCATTGTGGCGTATTTCGCTTTTGGTCAGAAAATCGATACCGCTGGGCTGATTGGTATGGCATTGATTATCAGCGGTGTTTTAGTGATTAACTTGTTTTCTCAAACAGGACATTAATCCTCCAAATGAAATGTGATCGTGCTCACAAATTTAATTTTTCTTCAAAATAAAATTATGTCAGCAATTGATTCACCGCTATAATTCTCCGGCATTTTTAACCGCACTTTGTGCAACTTTAAAGGAAATTCTATGAAAAAATTACTTTGCTCATTATTTGTGCTTTCAGCTGTTAGCACAGCAATGGCACAAGAAGTGAAGATTAAATTATTAGGTACCTCAGACATTCATGGTCGCGTTGTACCTTGGAGCTATGGTGCAGACGTAGAGGACAAATCTGGTTCTTATGCACAAATTGCAACTTATGTGAAAGATGTGCGTAAAAATAATAAGAACGTGGTGTTAGTGGAAGTCGGTGATGCGATCCAAGATAACCAAATCGATGTGTTCGCAAAAGATAAAAAATATTACAAAGATCACCCAATTCCAAAAGTATTAAACGAAATGAATTATGATATTTTCGTATTGGGTAACCACGAGTTTAACTTTGGGATGAAAGCATTAGATGAAATCCTAAAAGATATCAAAGCGAAAAAATTAACCGCAAACTTCTATCATAAGAAAAATGACAAACGTTATATCGATGCGACAACCATCATCGAAAAAGATGGCGTGAAGTTAGGGATTATTGGTTTAAGTACCCCAATGTCAGCAAAATTTGAAGAAGATACGGGCAACTTAAAAGACATGAAATTTACTTCACCGACAGAAGAAGCGCGTACACAAGTTGAGAAATTAAAAGCAAAAGGCGTGGATGCGATTATTGCGGTGACCCACATGGGTATCGATAATGAAAACAATATTCCTGATACCGGTATGCGTGATGTCATCAATGCAGTAGATGGTATTGATGTGGTTATCGCGGGTCACATGCACAAAGATGTACCAAGTGAAACCATTAAAAACACACTAATCACTGAACCACACCGTTACGGTACCGTGGTATCTGAAGTGGATCTCACTTTTGATATCAACGATAAAAAAGAAGTGAAATTAGTGAAGAAAGAATCTAAAACGGTTCCAGTTAAAGCACTTGAAGCAGATAAGAAAATTGTGGAAATCTACAAACCTTATCACGAGAAATTACGTGAATTAAACAACGTAGTAATCGGTCAAACAGCGAATGAAATGGTACCTCAAGAAACTAAACACGGTGTATCTGCTGCATTCTCAAAAGATACTGGTCTATCTTCATTCATTAATGATGTTGAACAACATTACAGCGGTGCAGATGTGGTGACTTTCTCTTTCGACCATCAAAAAGCACGTATGGATAAAGGCGATATCAAGAAAAAAGACATCATCTTTAACTATCGTTATGCAGGCGGTGATGTCACCGTTTATGAATTGACCGGTAAACAATTGAAAGAATATATGGAATGGTCTGCGAACTACTTCGATACCATCCAACCGGGCGACACTGAATACCGTTACAATGCGGAACGTAAAAAATCAAAATATGTGACTTACGACATTTTTGGTGGCGTAAATTACAAAATTGACTTACGTAATCCACAAGGTAGCAAAATCGTTGATTTAACCCTTGCTGACGGCAAACCGGTAACTGATGATATGAAATTAAAAGTGGGTATGAACTCATATCGTTTCGCTCAATTAAACGGTAAAGGTGGTATTTGGGAAGGTCAAAAAATTCCGGTACTTTGGGAATCTAAAGTCGCAATGGGCCGCGAAAAAGGCACAATCCAAAATATGATGATCGATTACATCACCAACGTGAAAAAAGGTAAAATCGATGGTCAATCTCACAACCGTTGGGAAATCATTGGATTAAACTAATCGCTCATTTTAAAATACGATAAAAAACAACCGCACTTTGAGGTAATTGAATCAAGTGCGGTTATTTTTTTCTTTGTTTTCAGCTAAAACTTGTAAATAATCAAGGTAAAATTAGGCCTAACGTAGTAAACTACAAAGACTTTTATCCTTTAGGAGATGACAAATGAAACCTTATTTAATCGCCCCTTCTATCCTTTCTGCAGATCTTGCTCGTCTTGGTGATGATGTGCAAAACGTGTTGAATGCTGGTGCGGATGTGATTCATTTTGATGTAATGGATAATCACTATGTGCCGAATTTAACCTTTGGCCCAGCTGTGTGTAAAGCTTTGCGTGATTATGGCATTAAAGCCCCCATTGACGTGCATTTGATGGTAAAACCGGTCGATCGTATTATTCCTGATTTTGCCAAAGCGGGTGCGGATTACATTACGTTTCATCCTGAAGCCAGTGAACATATTGACCGTTCTTTACAGCTCATTCGTGATCATGGCTGTAAAGCGGGTTTAGTGTTTAATCCTGCCACACCATTAAGTTATTTAGATTATGTATTAGATAAGGTAGATGTGATTTTGTTAATGTCCGTGAATCCAGGATTTGGTGGACAATCCTTTTTACCTTCAACATTGAAAAAATTACAACAGGCACGTCGTCTAATTGATGAAAGCGGTTTAGATCTCCGTTTAGAAGTTGATGGTGGGGTAAAAGTGGATAATATTGCAGAAATCGCCGCCGCCGGTGCAGATATGTTTGTGGCAGGCTCAGCGATTTTTGGTAAACCAGATTATAAACAAATCATTGATCAAATGCGCGCGCAGTTAGCTTCAGTTAAATAGATGGTAGTAAGAATGAAGACTCAATTTAAAGTTATCGGTTTTGATTTAGACGGTACGCTTGTGAATAGCTTGCCAGATTTAGCGTTGTCTGTGAATTCTGCTTTAGCAGACTTTGGATTACCTCAAGCACCAGAAGAGTTAGTGTTAACTTGGATTGGTAATGGGGCACCAGTATTGATTGCACGAGCTTTAGAATGGGCAAAAGAGCAAACAGGTAAAGACTTTTCAGATGCAGAAATGGAACAAGTGAAAGAGCGTTTTAACGTGTATTACGCGGAGAATCTTTGTAATGTGAGCCGTTTATATCCAAATGTAAAAGAAACATTGGAAACTTTGAAAGCTCGAGGTTATACCTTAGCGGTGGTAACAAATAAACCCACTCGTCACGTTCAGCCGGTATTAGCCGCATTTGGTATCGATCATTTATTCAGTGAAATGCTTGGTGGGCAATCATTACCCGCGATTAAACCACATCCAGGCCCATTGTATTATTTATGCGGCAAATTTGGCGTAGAACCTCGCCAAGTGCTGTTTGTGGGTGACTCTCGAAATGATATCCTCGCGGCACATTCAGCGGGTTGCCCGGTTGTGGGATTAACTTACGGATACAACTACAATATCCCAATTGCTGAATCAAATCCAGATTGGGTGTTTGATGACTTTGCGAAGTTATTAGAGATTCTTTAATCCATCTTAAAACGTAAAGTGCGGTTAAAAATAACCGCACTTTTTTCTTAAACCTCCCACCAAATCAACGCCCATTTACGTTGTCCGTGTTTTATCGGTTCATTGTTTATTTGTTTTTGTTGATAGAATTGAGCTAAGTCTTGTTTTTCTTTTTCGGTGAGATTACCGAGAGAAAACTCCACGGAATTTAATAAATCCTCAAAGGTTTCACCTTGGAAATGACCAGATTCAGTTTCAATAAAACTCATATTCGCATGAATGCCTTTTTGGTAGAGACGATTGACTAAATAAATATAAGTTGGGAAGCCCACATCATCACGGCCAATGGCTTCAAATACGCCTTCATCGAGAAAATGGCGTTGGGTCACTGAGGTTAAAAAAACGCGTTTTTTCGCCTTGCTTTGCAGCTTTTCAATCATATCATCCAAATCATCCACAAGCGTAGAACGAGAGGCGAGTATTACATCAGCTTGAGGCACATCATCCCAGTTATCTGACCATGATTTATGTAGAAGGGTAATATTATTCAGTTGATGCTTTTCTTTGTATTGCTGCACCATATCCAACATACCTTGGCTGTAATCGAGAGCATACACGGCTTGGCATTGTTGGGCTAAAGGAATCACAAACGTGCCGGGGCCACAGCCAATATCTAACACCGTTTCATTGGGTTGCACATTCATGGCTTTAAGCAACGTTTCGTTATAACGGCTTGGTTTACCCACTAAATTCTCAGCCATTTTAGGCGCTTTTTTATCCCACTTTGTCGCTGGAAGATTATAGTGATTACAGGCTTTTAAATGTTGTTGATAGAGATCGTTGAAATTAATGTCATTGATGATCATAGTGGCGCCCCAAAGTGCGGTTAGTTTTCGGATTGTTTTTAAATTGCTTGATGATTATATGCTTTCTCCCACTGAAAATCATTTGAAAATGATTGACGCAAACGTTTTCGTTTTGGCGTGTTTTCCTTTATAATAGCCCGCGATTTTCATCTCAAACACAACTCAAAGGTACCCGTATGTTTCAAACTTTTCGTGGCTCACCCGCCCTTTCTGAATTCCGTATTCAAGGTTTAATGCAAAAATTCCAACAAAATCAATTACCGGTGAAATCGGTTTACGCGGAATATTTGCATTTTGTGGAATTAAATCGACCGCTTGTTAGCGAGCAGGAAGCAAAATTAAAAGCATTGTTACATTACGGCCCAACCTTGGCAGAGCACGATGCCAAAGGCGAAACCTTTATCGTGATTCCTCGCGTTGGCACGATTTCTTCTTGGTCTTCTAAAGCGACGGACATTGCGCATAACTGTGGTTTAAGTGAAGTGGAGCGTATTGAGCGTGGTTTGGCGTATTATTTTGAGTTAAGCCAACCGCTTGATGAAAAAACGACAGAAAAATTGACCGCACTTTTACATGACCGAATGATGGAAACCGTGGTGCGTCGTCCAGAAGATGCAGAGATTTTATTCCGTCATCAAGATCCGAAACCGTTTAAAACGGTGGATATTTTAAAAGGTGGACGCGAAGCGTTAGTGACAGCCAATGTAGAATTAGGTTTGGCACTGGCAGAAGATGAAATTGATTATTTAGTGGAAAACTTTACTCAATTAGGGCGCAATCCGCACGATATTGAACTTTATATGTTCGCGCAAGCCAACTCTGAGCACTGCCGCCATAAAATCTTTAATGCGGATTGGATTATCGACGGCAAAAAACAGGATAAATCCCTGTTTAAGATGATTAAAAATACCTTTGAGAAAACCCCTGATTTCGTGCTTTCAGCCTATAAAGATAATGCTGCAGTAATGGAAGGCTCAAAAGTCGGTCGTTTCTTTGCGGATCAAGACGGACAATATCGCTATCACAATGAAGATGCACATATCTTAATGAAAGTGGAAACCCACAACCACCCAACCGCAATTTCGCCATTCCCGGGTGCAGCAACAGGTTCGGGCGGTGAAATTCGTGATGAAGGTGCAACGGGTCGTGGTGCAAAACCAAAAGCAGGTTTAACCGGTTTCTCCGTATCAAACCTTGTTATTCCAAACTTTGAGCAACCTTGGGAAAATCCACTTTCAAAACCAAACCGTATTGCTTCAGCCTTAGATATTATGATCGAAGGCCCATTAGGTGGCGCAGCATTCAACAATGAATTTGGTCGTCCTGCATTATTGGGTTATTTCCGTACCTATGAAGAGAAAGTTAATAGTTTCAATGGTGAAGAAGTGCGTGGTTATCATAAACCGATTATGTTAGCGGGCGGTATTGGTAATATTCGTGGCGAACACGTTCAAAAAGGTGAAATTCCAGTTGGTGCGAAATTGATCGTATTAGGTGGCCCTGCCATGAATATCGGCTTAGGCGGTGGTGCCGCTTCTTCTATGGATAGCGGTAAATCAAAAGAAGATTTAGATTTTGCTTCCGTTCAACGTGAAAACCCAGAAATGGAACGCCGTTGCCAAGAGGTGATTGACCGTTGTTGGCAATTAGGCGAAGAAAACCCAATTCTCTTTATTCACGATGTGGGTGCAGGTGGTTTATCCAACGCGATGCCTGAATTAGTGCACGATGGCGAGCGTGGTGGTAAATTTGATTTACGCTCTATTCTTTGCGATGAAAAAGGCATGTCGCCCTTGGAAATTTGGTGTAACGAATCACAAGAACGTTATGTATTAGCGGTTGCGCCAGAAAAACTCGAATTATTTACCGCACTTTGTGAACGTGAGCGTGCGCCGTTTGCGGTCATTGGTGAGGCAACGGAAGAAAAACATTTAACCTTGCACGATAGCCATTTCGACAATAACCCAATTGATTTACCGATGAATGTGTTATTAGGCAAAACGCCGAAAATGACGCGCGAGGTTTCGTCAAAAACTGTCGAAAATCAACCGCTTGCAACAGAAAATATTCAATTAAAAGAAGCCTTCCATCGCGTATTACGCTTACCGGTGGTGGCAGAAAAAACCTTCTTAATCACCATTGGTGACCGTTCGGTAACCGGTATGGTGGCGCGTGATCAAATGGTCGGACCGTGGCAAATTCCGGTGTCTGATGTGGCAGTCACAACTGCCTCATTAGACAGCTATCACGGTGAAGCTATGGCAATGGGCGAACGTGCGCCAGTAGCATTATTAGACTTTGGTGCTTCTGCTCGTTTAGCGGTAGCTGAATCGATCACTAACATTGCGGGTACCAATATTGGTGATATTAAACGTATCAAACTGTCTGCAAACTGGATGTCTGCAGCGGGTCACGGTGGTGAAGATGCTGGATTATATGAAGCGGTAAAAGCAGTGGGTGAAGAACTTTGCCCTGCGTTAGGCATTACCATTCCAGTGGGTAAAGACTCTATGTCAATGAAAACCACTTGGGAAGAAAATGGTGAGAAAAAATCCGTCACCGCACCACTTTCTTTAGTGATTTCATCTTTTGCTCGCGTGGAAGATGTACGCAAAACCGTGACACCTCAATTGCGCACAGACAAAGGTGCAAGCCGTTTATTATTGATTGATTTAGGTGAAAGAAAAAATCGCTTAGGTGCGACCGCACTTGCGCAAGTGTATAAACAATTAGGTGATAAACCAGCCGATGTGGTAAACGTAGCTAAACTGAAAAATTTCTTCGACGCAATGCAAGCATTGGTGGCAGAACGTAAATTATTGGCTTACCACGACCGTTCAGACGGTGGTTTAATTACTACGCTTGCAGAAATGGCATTTGCGGGTAACTGTGGCGTGGATGTGGATATTTCTGCATTAGGCGATAATGATTTAGCTGTGTTATTCAACGAAGAATTAGGTGCGGTAATCCAAGTATCAGAAAGTGAATTAAGCGCCGTGCGTGAGGTATTAAAAGCCCATGACTTGCTTGGTTTAACTTATGAACTCGGTTCTGTAAGCTCAGAAGATCGTTTTGAAATCACACGTGGTAGCAAAAAACTATTAAGCGAAAAACGCTCTGAATTACGCGGTATTTGGGCAGAACTCACTCACCAAATGCAACGCTTACGTGATAACCCAGAATGTGCAGACCAAGAATTTGAAGCGAAAAAAGCAACAGACAACAAAGGCTTATCGGCTTGCTTAACCTATGATGTAAATGAAGATATTGCTGCGCCTTACATCAGCAAAGGCGTGAAACCCAAAGTAGCCGTATTACGTGAACAAGGCGTAAACAGCCACGTTGAAATGGCAGCCGCTTTTGATCGTGCAGGCTTTGCGGCGATTGATGTTCACATGAGCGATTTAATGGTAGGCCGTTACAACTTAAACGACTTCAACGCGATGGTAGCCTGTGGTGGATTCTCTTACGGTGACGTATTAGGCGCAGGTGGCGGCTGGGCAAAATCCATTTTATTCAACCCACAATTACGCGATCAATTCAGTCAATTCTTCGCCAATGAAAACACCCTTTCATTAGGTGTATGTAACGGCTGTCAATTTATCTCCACCCTTGCGGAAATCATCCCTGGTGCGGAAAACTGGCCACGTTTTGTGCGTAATAAATCAGAACGCTTTGAAGCACGTGCTGCGATGGTAAAAATCAATGACACCAACTCATTGTGGTTTAAAGGCATGGCGGGTTCACATATGCCGATAGCCGTTTCTCACGGTGAAGGTCGCGTAGAATTCAAAACACCTGAGAATTTGACCGCACTTCAAGCGCAAAACTTGATTGTAGCGCAGTATATCGACAGCCATTTAAACGTAACTGAAACCTATCCTGCCAACCCGAATGGTTCGGCATTAGGGATTACTGCCATTTCTAACGTGGATGGTCGTATCGCTGCGATGATGCCACACCCAGAGCGTGTATTCCGTGCCGTGAGCAATTCATGGTATCCAGAAGATTGGTCTGAAGATGGTGCTTGGATGCGAATTTTTAGAAATGCGAGAGTGAATTTCAAATAATGTGAGATTGCTCACAGTAAATTAATACAGAATAAGAGATACTAAGAAATTGGTATCTCTTTTTTATTGCATAAATTTTAGTAATAAAAAATGCCAACAATATTAGCAAGTAATATTGTTAATGTTTATATAAAAATTCTTGGGCATTATGCCCGTAATATCAATTGAACTATATGAGGAGTTCTACATGAGTGCATTAGTTACATTGCTAGCTAATATTGTTGCGCCATTGCAACGTCAATTTATTAACTTTATCCGCATTGCGATTTGTGTGGTGATGGTTTGGATTGGAGGTTTAAAAGTTTGCCAATATGAGGCAGATGGTATTGCACACTTTGTGTCAAATAGCCCTTTCTTAAGCTTCCTTTACAAAAACGGTGCAAATGAAGTGACAAATGATAAGGGTGTTTTAGTAAAAGAATATACCTTATATAAAAACCCTGAAGGCAAAATGGTCGCAAAAAATATCGAATGGCATAAAGCCAACGGCACCTATACCGCTTCTTATATTATTGGTGCAATCATTGTGACAATTGGTATTTTAGTATTAGCGGGCATTTGGTCTCCAACATTAGGTTTATTCGGAGGCTTACTCACCTTTGGTATGTCGATAGTCACGCTGTCGTTCCTGATATTTACGCCAGAAACCTGGGTGCCGAATTTAGGCGGAGACTTCCCAACACCTAATTATGGTTTCCCATATCTCTCAGGTGCTGGCCGACTTGTGATTAAAGATATTATTATGATGGCGGGTGGCTTAGTGGCTGCAGCAGAATGTGCAAAACGCTATTTAGAGAATAAAAAGCAGTTTGCTTAATTGCGTTATTTTAAAAGGCTTGCTGGGAGAAACAGCAAGCTTTTTTGTTATTAAGAGATACAAACCAATAACAAAGAAAATAGATAGGATTCAAAACTTTTGAAAGTCTGACCGCACTTTAAACCCAAAACTTGCTTGTTGCACAGTATATTGACAGCCATTTAAATGTAAGTGAAATCTACCAGCCAACACGAACAGTTCGGTATTAGATATTACGACAATTTCTAACGTGGATGGCCGCATTGCTGCGATGATACGGCACCCAGAACGTGTATTCCGTGCTATGAGCAACTCATGGCATCCGGAAGGTTGGTCTGAAGATAGCTCGTGGATACAATTTTTTAGAAATGCTAGAGTGTAGTATCGATAATTTAACATAAGAAAAACCGACTAGGGATAGTCGGTTTTTATATGCTTAATTTTTAATTAACTTGTTGAGTATATCTAAATTTTTGTTAATTAGATCAATGTTTCTGCTGTAGTCCACTTCTTTAACGTAGTGTTCTTTGTAGTTAGAATTTCTATCTATATTAATCAATTTATTTCGAATTAGAGTAAATGTTTCTTCAACATATTTTGCTTCTTCTTCAGGAGAATTGAAACTATTAGCGGCATGTTGAGATGCCTCTAGTAAACCACTAAATAATTCTATTTCATGTTTCATTTCTGAGAAATAATGAATTTCATTAATAATCTTTTGATCATGTCTTAATAAAGTTGTTGCAATAATTAACATTGATATGGAGGGGAGCGTATAAGCTACAATGCTCCAGCTTCCAAAAAATAATTGGATAGAGATGAGTTTTAGCTGTAAATAATATATAACAGCTATGTTAGTTGGATTAAATATAATGAAAGGAATCAAAATTAAAAATAAAATATCAAGACCAAATATTAGTTTGGCAATACATCTAAGGTTAGTGGATTCTTTATTATTTTCTGATATTCTTTCGTCGGTGTTTTTGAGAGCTTTAGATAGAGATTCTTTTGCTAGTGTTATTTGGGCGGATAGAAATTTTTTTGATTCTTTTATGGTATTTCTGAAATCTGCAGTATCTTTATTATCACAGTTTTCAAAATTAGTATTTTCTAAATAGGCATGAATAAACTTAGCACTGATGAATCCCCTAATGATTTTGGTAAAAATCATTAAGTTAAGGTGGATACACATCTTGTCATATGATCAAATGGTTTCGCGAAAAATCAATAATCAGACAACAAGATGTGCGAACTCGATATTTTACACGACTCTCTTTACCAATTCTGCCCCGAATTAC
>CAUUXN010000055.1:0-11320 GCA_963548985.1 uncultured Haemophilus sp.
CCTAGGGATGCCGAGATCAAAACCCGGTGCCTTACCGCTTGGCGATACCCCAACAACTATTTGACTGCAAGCTAATAAATGGTGCGGGACGAGGGACTTGAACCCACACACCTCTCGGCGCCAGAACCTAAATCTGGTGCGTCTACCAATTTCGCCAGTCCCGCAAATCTGGTGGCTACAGCGAGATTCGAACTTGCGACCCCAACATTATGAGTGTTGTGCTCTAACCAACTGAGCTATGTAGCCATCATTTGCTTTACCTTATCGGCTTTGCGGGGCGTATTATCCTGATTTGACCTATTCTCGTCAATCATTTTTTTGCAAAAAACGGATTTTTTGATTTAGTTGATTATAAATAAAACGCTTTTGCTATTTTTTGTTCACATCAAGAACGGAGATCATTCCAACAAAACGCTTCCAATGCAAGGTGTTAAATTGCCCTGGAATGTACCAATTAGATATTGTTCCATCAAGATATAAGGCGTCATGGCAACCAATTTTTAATAAACCTTGACTCAATGTATAAAGATTAGGTTCACCTTTTATCGTCATCAAGAAAAGTAATTCATTTTGTTTCGTCAAACACACTGCATTACGCTTATGATAGCTTTCTAGGCTAGCTCGAAATTGCGGATTCATTTTTCCATGAATAATTAACATCGGGCCTGATTGCAACGCAAAGTCTGGCTTGAGTTTGCTTTTCTGATACGCAGCGGTTGTTAAAATGTAGGGTTTATTTCCAGCAATGGCGAATACCCCATTAGGCTGTACATGGAAATTACCTTTGCCTGATTTTGTATTTAATGCATTGAGCTCTTTTCCATGCTCAATCCATAATCCCGCTGGCGTGTTATTCAGGCTATAAATACCCGCATTCATCACCATTTTCACGTTATAGCTAGGCTCTAAGGCATTTTTGAGACGCGTTAGACTTTGATAATCGTTACCTTCAGCATCTTTCCAATGTAGCTGAACTTCTTCAGGTTTTGCTTGGAAAATCCCGTAAGTAATATTGCCATCATCAAAAGTTCGATATTCAGCTAGGGCGGATACACTCATCAGTAGCGATGAGCCACCTAAAAGTGCGGTCAAAAATCTAATCGTTTTTTTCATTTAAAGGATGGGTTAAATGCAAAGCATTGGAAAAGGCGTGCAAGCCTTCCGCATTACCAGATTTCATCATGGCTTGCATGGTTTGGGTTGGCGCATGAATGAGTTTATTCATTAATTTATAACTCAATTCTTGCAGAATTTTTTCAGAATTCTCACCTTGTTGAATTTGGTGTAAGGCTTTTTCGAGTAATTCTTGGCGAGTATTCTCCGCTTCATCACGATAATGACGAATCAAATTAGAGAACTGATGAACCTTCAACCACTCAAAGAAATCTGTGCATTCTTGTGTAATGATGTCTTGTGCTTGCTCTGATGCTTGCTCACGTTGAGAAAGATTGCGTTGAATAATATCTTGCAAATCATCTACGGTGTAATGATACACACTTTCTAATTCCGAGACGTTTTCATCAATATCACGCGGCACCGCAATATCCACCATCAAAGTCGGTTTAAATTGACGTGCTTTTTCCGCAATTTCAGCCATCGCTTTGGTGATTAAAACATTCGGACTGCCTGTTGAGCTGATGACAATATCGGCTTGATTTAGTGGAGTTTGCAACTCTTCAAGAGAATACACCTCAATCGGCGTATTGGAGGCTAAAGTCTCTACCAACTGTTCAGCGCGAGATAAAGTGCGGTTAGCTATCATCAATTTTTTTACACCGTGGCGTAATAAATGACGGCTTACCAATTCAATGGTTTCCCCTGCTCCAACGAGCAAAATTTGTAATTCACGTAAAGATTCAAAAATTTGACGTGCCAAGCTACAAGCTGCATAAGCCACCGATACCGCGCTTTCACCAATATTGGTTTCAGTGCGTACACGTTTTGCCGTAGCAAAGGTTTTTTGGAACAAACGAGAAAGCGTGCTTGAAAGCGGAATATTCGCCGCTTGATAATAATCTTCACTAATTTGGAAAGCTTGCTTCACCTGACCTAAAATTTGCGGTTCACCCAAAATTAATGAATCTAAACCACAAGCCACGCGCATTAAATGGTTTGCGGCTTGTTGATTTTGATGGGTGTAAATACTTTTATTTAATTCATCGACAGAAAGCTGATGAATGTTAGCAAACCAATTTGTACAGTTCATTTGCCATTGCTTACACTCTTGGGGTGAAATTTGACGATGATGAAGATAAATCTCTGTACGGTTACAGGTTGAAAGAATAACCGCACTTTCAGCCAAATCTTGTTGGTGAATTTGTTGTAAGGCAAGCTGCCGCTTTTCTTCAGAAAAAGCGACTTTCTCACGAACAGCGACAGAAGCCGTTTTATGATTGATGCCTAGAACAAGAAGGGTCATAAAAACCTAATAAAAACAACCGCACTTTTATGAATATGCGGCTTAAGTAGAAAGTAAAAGTTTTGCTATTTTAATGAATTGTTGAGAATTGAGCAAATTTCAAGATAAAAAACTCAAACAAATAACTAAAACGAGTTAAAACTTATCTTTAGCTAAACGCCATTGTGTAAATTCGTCTAAATTTTTTGCTTGTAAAAAAGGGTTAATTTGTTTCTCTAATCCAATTGTTGTTGGCAAACTCGGTTTTCCCTCCGCACGATAACGCTCCACCAAAACACGTTGATTTTCAACCGCACTTTTATCTGCCAATATGGTTTCCGCAAAAGCTAAATTACCCAGCGTATATTCATGAGCCGGGCAAACCACGGTTTCATCTGGTAATTGGTTAAAACGCTGCATAGATTCAAACATTTGAGCAAAATTTCCCGTAAATACACGACCACAGCCAGCAGAAAATAACGCATCACCGCAAAATAGATGTCCATCCACCAAATAGCTGACATGCCCTGCCGTATGCCCACCGCTTGGCAAAACGTCAATATGATAATGTGCCGTATTAATCACACCACTATCCACGATATTAGTAGCCCCTTTATTTGCACATTCCGTTGGACCGAAAACAGGCACATTAGGATAATATTGCTTAAACTCCGCGACACCTTGTACATGATCATCGTGATTATGGGTTAATAACACCGCTTCTACGTCTAGCTTATTGGATTCTAAGTACGGAATTAAACGGGTTATTTCTGGGATATCGATCACAATTACGGGGAAATTTTCTCGTCTATAAAGCCAAATATAGTTATCATTGAGTGCAGGAATAGAAACTAGCATAAATTACCTTATGAAAATAGGATTAACATTGAATTGGAAAGCCAAATGGCACAAACCACTTCTTTCACCTGAAAGTTGGCAAGCGTTACCACAAGGTGAATCCTATTGTAACGTATTAACACATTATTTTGCCCAATGGACACCAAAAATTTTAGGCTATCAAATACTGAAAGTCGGTGCCTTAAGTGGTGAAATTGCCTTTGACTTGCCTTTACGTCATCAAATTGTGTTAGCTGAAAAAACAGCGCATTTTCCTACCGCACTTTTAAATGAAAGTGATAGCTTGCTCCAAGCATCGCCATTAACCTTGCCTTTTATTGAAAAAGAAATGGATGCCTGCTTATTGGCAAACACCTTAAATTTTGCGCAAGATCCTCATCAAATATTGCGTGAAGCGCATCGCGTTTTAAAAGATGACGGCTGGATGTTCATCACGTTATTTAACCCGATGAGTCCATTACTTTTCAAATCCAAATTAGGTGACTTTAAATTCCGGCAATATGCCGCTTGGCGAGTCATGGATTGGCTATCGTTATTAAATTTTGATGTGATTGCAGAAGAAAGACTATCCATAAAACAAGAAAAGAGCTCGCTCTGCTCTCCACTCACTGTGATCGTTGCCCAAAAACGAACCTATCCGTTAACACTGAATCCTGAGAAAGCGCGATCAAAAATGCCGGCGTTTTTAGAGCCGGCAGGTGCATTTAAAGAAATAAGAACAGAATGATTATTCTGTCACTTCTTTGATTACTGCAGAAGATGCATTATTCATGACTGACTCAACGCCTTTTTCTGCAGCAGCTTGAGAAGAATAATATTGGCTACGGCCAATTTCTTGGTGGTTAGCCGCTTTTAAAATGAAGTAAGGTTTGTCATTTTTCGCTACACGATATTCAAAGTTTTTCGCATCCACACCATTTTTTTGCACTGATGCAATGCCGTTTTCAGCTGATGCTTTTGTTTTATAAAGTTCGCTAGTTAAAATAACTTGTCCGTTTGCTGCTTTTAAGTTGAACATAAATTGTCCGTCTTTAGCCACTTTTAATTCATAAAATCCTTGAGCCATGATATCTCCCAATTGGTTGATTTGTTTATAATTTTACCCACGCAGAAAATGCCTTTCTGCGCCAAGCTAATTTACCCTTAAAAATCAAGGAAAACAAGAGCAGAAGTGCATAAATTTTATGCTTGATTAGCTCACTAAACTCCCCTATGATGCTGGGGCTTTTTATAACAGGAACAATTATGACCGAACAAACATTTATCCCCGGCAAAGATGCCGCACTTGAAGACAGTATTTCAAAATTTCAACAAAAATTGACTGCACTTGGTTTCAACATTGAAGAAGCCTCTTGGCTTAATCCTGTGCCAAATGTATGGTCGGTACACATTCGTGATAAAGATTGCCCACAATGTTTTTCTAATGGCAAAGGTGCGAGCAAAAAAGCCGCATTAGCGTCTGCATTAGGTGAATATTTCGAACGTCTTTCAACCAACTATTTCTTTGCCGATTTCTATTTAGGGCAAGAGATTGCCAATGGTGATTTCGTCCATTATCCAACTGAAAAATGGTTTCCTATTGAAGATGAAGCCCTTTTGCCACTAGGGATTTTAGATGATTACTTATGGGATTATTTCGATCCAAATCAAGAACTAACCCCAGAATTGCTTGTGGATCTGCAATCCGGTAATTACGATCGAGGTATTGTCGCAATGCCTTATGTGCGTCAATCCGATCAAGAAACCGTCTATATTCCACAAAGTATCATTGCGAATTTATACGTATCTAATGGAATGTCCGCTGGTAACACAAAAAATGAAGCGCGAGTGCAAGGGCTTTCAGAAGTTTTTGAACGTTATGTAAAAAATCGCATTATTGCAGAAGCAATCAGTCTTCCTGAAATTCCAAAATCTGTGATGGATCGCTATCCATCCATTCAAGCCTCTATTACAAAATTAGAAGAAGAAGGCTTCCCAATTTATGCTTTCGATGCCTCATTAGGTGGCAAATATCCTGTCATTTGCGTGGTATTGCTCAACCCAAATAACGGCACATGCTTTGCCTCTTTTGGCGCCCATCCTAATTTCCAAGTGGCATTAGAGCGTACGGTAACGGAGCTTTTACAAGGTCGCAGCTTAAAAGATCTCGATGTATTCTCTCCTCCATCATTCAATAACGATGATGTAGCTGAACACGCGAACCTTGAAACACACTTCATTGATTCTAGCGGTTTAATTTCTTGGGATTTATTCAAAAATACGCCAGATTATGAGTTTGTAGATTGGGATTTCTCAGGTTCAACACAAGAAGAATATGAAAACTTGATGTCAATCTTTAAGGCGGAAGAAAAAGAAGTCTACATCATGGATTACAACCATTTAGACGTTTACGCTTGCCGCATTATTGTGCCTGGCATGTCTGATATCTACCCTGCTGATGATCTCATTTATGCCAATAACAACATGGGGATGGACTGGCGCGAGATCTTATTAGATTTACCACACCATCATCATGATGCTGAAACTTACGAAGAGTTGTTAGCAGAATTAGATGAGCAAGATATTGACGATGCCACACGTGTTCGAGAATTTATCGGTATCGTGGCACCAAAAGCAAGCGGTTGGACAACATTACGTGTTGGTGAGCTCAAATCCATGCTTTACTTAGCATTAGGTGAATTAGAATTAGCCTTAGATTGGGCAAACTGGACGATGAATATGAACAGCTCTGTGTTTACACCTGAACGTGTGAATTACTATCGTGCCTTAATCAGTATCATTGAATTGCATTTAGACAATACTCGCGATCCACAACAATATCGCACTGTGTTTGAAAGAATGTATGGCAAAGAAGCTGTTCAACAAGCTTGGGCTGCGGTAGCAGAAAAAGGTAACCCATTCTATAACTTGCCAGCCAGTGATGAAATGCTTGAAAACTTCAAAGAACACCAAGCTTTACTTGGTGCTTATGCGAAATTACAA
This sequence comes from uncultured Haemophilus sp., assembly GCA_963548985.1. GTDB lineage: Bacteria > Pseudomonadota > Gammaproteobacteria > Enterobacterales > Pasteurellaceae > Haemophilus_D. The sequence continues at coordinate 6,239 of CAUUXN010000055.1, forward strand.
AAAGCCAAACGAGAAAATTGGAAATAGTCGATTTTCTCTCAATCATAAGGCGGACTTAATGTCTGCCTTATTTATTTCCGCATTAAAAAACTGCTTTAAAATCAACCGCACTTTTCACACAAAAACGCTTAAATTTATGCTATAATCCGTCGCAATTTTTTGATCAAAAAAGGAATAAAAATGACGGATTCAATCCATTCCTCTATTACTCCAGTCAATATTGAAGAAGAACTAAAATCTTCTTACCTTGACTACGCCATGTCGGTAATTGTTGGGCGTGCTTTGCCCGATGTACGTGACGGTTTAAAACCGGTGCATCGACGTGTGCTTTTCTCCATGGATCAATCTGGCATCACTGCCGGCAAAAAATACGTAAAATCTGCCCGTGTGGTAGGTGATGTAATCGGTAAATATCACCCGCACGGTGATTCTGCAGTGTACGACACCATTGTGCGTATGGCACAGCCGTTCTCATTGCGCTACATGTTGGTAGATGGGCAAGGTAACTTCGGTTCAATCGACGGTGATGCGCCAGCGGCAATGCGTTATACCGAAGTTCGTATGCAAAAAATTACCCAAGCATTATTAACTGACTTGGATAAAGAAACCGTAAATTTCTCGCCAAACTATGATGGCGAATTAATGATTCCGGGCGTATTACCAACCCGTATTCCTGCACTTTTAGCAAACGGTTCTTCCGGTATTGCGGTGGGGATGGCAACGAATATTCCTCCACACAACTTAAATGAAGTTTTAGATGGCTGCTTGGCTTATATTGATAACGAAAACATCACTATTGATGAGTTAATGCAATATATCCCGGGCCCAGACTTCCCAACAGCAGCATTAATTAATGGCCGTAAAGGGATTGAAGAAGCTTATCGCACTGGTCGCGGCAAAGTGTATGTTCGCGCTCGTGCTAGCGTAGAAACTACAGATAAAGGCAAAGAGCAAATTATTGTGACCGAATTGCCTTATCAAGTGAACAAAGCCAAATTAGTGGAAAAAATTGCTGAGCTTATCAAAGATAAAAAAATCGAAGGCATCAGCAATATTATCGACCTTTCGAACAAAGAAGGGATTCGCATTGAAATTGACATCAAACGTGATGCCGTAGGCGAAGTGGTATTAAATCACCTCTATGCGCTTACCCAAATGCAGGTAACCTTCGGGATTAACATGGTGGCTTTAGATCACGGTCAACCACGTTTATTCAACTTAAAACAAATCATTGAAGCCTTTGTGATGCACCGTCGCGAAGTGGTGATTCGCCGTTCTTTATTTGAATTGCGTAAAGCCCGCGAGCGTACCCATATTTTAGAAGGTTTAGCGGTTGCAACATCAAATATCGATGAAATCATCGATATCATCCGTCAGTCAAAAGAGCGTAAAGAAGCGGCAGAAAAATTAATTTCTCGTCCTTGGAAACTGAATAACGAAATTTTAGGTTTGCTTGATGCGGCGGCACGTCCGGCTGAATTAGCGGCTGAATTTGGTATTAAAGGTTCGGATTACTATCTTTCTCCGGAACAAGTTGATGCAATCTTAGAACTTCGCTTGCACCGTTTAACCGGTCTTGCTACCGAAGAAGTGATCAATGAATACAAAGAGTTATTAGTTAAAATTGCAGAACTTCTCCACATCATCAACAGCCCTGAGCGCTTGATGGAAGTAATTCGTGAAGAGCTTGAACAAGTACGTGCACAATTCGCGGATGAACGTCGTACTGAAATTACTGCGGCTTCTGGTGATATTGATTTAGAAGATTTAATCGCTCAAGAAGATGTAGTAGTGACCCTTTCTCACGAAGGTTATGTGAAATATCAACCGCTTACCGACTACGAAGCTCAACGTCGTGGTGGTAAAGGTAAATCTGCAACGAAGATGAAAGATGAAGACTTCATCGAAAAACTCTTAGTGGCGAATACTCACGATACGATTCTCTGCTTCTCGAGCCGTGGTCGCTTATATTGGTTGAAAGTCTATCAGTTACCACAAGCTAGCCGTGGTGCGCGTGGTCGTCCGATTGTGAATATTCTACCGTTGCAAGAAAACGAACGTATCACCGCAATCTTGCCAATCTCAGCTTATGAAGAAGATAAATTCGTCATCATGGCAACGGCTGGTGGTATTGTGAAGAAAATTGCACTAACCGAATTCAGCCGTCCACGTTCAAGCGGTATCATCGCCTTGAACTTACGTGATGAAGATGAATTAATTGGTGTGGATATCACTGATGGTTCTAACGAAATTATGTTGTTCTCTTCGCAAGGTCGCGTAGTACGTTTCGCGGAAAGTGCAGTCCGTGCAATGGGTCGTTTAGCAACAGGTGTTCGCGGTATTAAACTTGCCCTCACCAATGACATCGCTGACGATGAAAGTGCGGTCGAAATTGAAGACGTTTCTGATGATAATGCAGAAGAAACACTCGATCTCAACATCGATAAAGTCGTTTCCTTAGTTGTGCCGAAAAATGACGGCGCAATCCTTACGGCGACGCAAAACGGTTATGGTAAACGTACACAATTAAGCGAGTACCCAACCAAATCCCGTAATACCAAAGGGGTAATTTCGATTAAAGTAAGCGAACGTAACGGTAAAGTCGTTGCTGCGACACAAGTAGAAGAAACCGACCAAATTATGCTTATCACCGACGCAGGTACCTTAGTGCGTACTCGTGTAAGTGAAGTCAGCATTGTTGGCCGTAACACCCAAGGTGTTCGTTTAATTCGTACCGCAGAAGATGAGCACGTAGTCAGCCTTGAACGTGTTTGTGATGTGGATGATGAGGATGAAGGCTATGAAGATGTGACTTCTGAAGAATAATTGATCTTCCATTAAATAAAAGCCCCGCGTTTTGACACGCAGGGCTTTTTTATTGGCATCTAAAAATCTCTTTTAGAAATCTATTCTATTGATGAAAACTACTCGCCTTCTTCTAATTCATCAGCCATTGCAGCCAAGATTTCACGGGTTAAATACGCTAATGAACGATAGAAAGGAAGTGTGGCATAAGTTTCCACTTGGGTTAAGAATTTCGCTGCACAAGGTAATAAGAAATCACCGAATAAATCTTGTTGAGCGGATAGCGATTCCGTGTTGTCTTCTAACCAAGAGGCTGTAAGCAATAACAAGGCGAAATGATCCACATTCTCTGCCTCTGGCACGTTACGAGCATGACGGAAATCCATAAAACGTTGCACATCTATATCATAACTTGAAATAGCTGTCGGCACGTTACCGTTTGGACCAAACAATTTTTGATATTCTTGATCAAGTAACGTTAAATCAATTTTCATCTGTAAATTATCAATGGCGGCTTCACTTTCTTTATCCGTAGAAAGCGCCCATACTTGGCTTAAACCTTGTTTCTGCAACCAATCAAATACCCCACTCAAAATTGGATCCGTAGGGCTGCGATAAAATAAATTGCCAAATAGGCGGCTTATTAAAGAAAAATTATTGACTTGAGTTTCTGACATCTGTTGCTTTCCTATAATTGTGCTCAAGATTGAGCTAAAAGTGCGGTCAATTTTGCCGTTGTTTTTTCGGCGACTTCGTCAAGCATTGCTTGGCGAGCAGCATTATCGATAATATGAATATCACCGAACAAAGTGTAATCCACATTCTCGATACCGCAATAATTAAACAAACCATTGATCAAACAATGATTGAGGGATTTATCCACGCCGTACTCTTGATATTTTGCTACGCTACTCCCTATGGTGATAAATTGTTGCATCGCTTTATCTTGAAGCAGACCTTTGGATTCACCATTCTCTGTTTTATAAGCAAAACCATGGCTTAATACACGATCCAAATAGCCTTTCAACATGGCGGGAAACCCCATCCACCATAAAGGATAAACCATCGTAATCAAATCTGCTTGACGGATAAAATCATGTTCCTGCTGAATTTCCGCTGGGATAATCCCCTTATTGGCCGATTGTAATTCTTCAAAGGAAATAATCGGGTTAAATTCCATCGTGTAAAGATCGCGCAAATGGGTTTCAACACCAAGTTGTTGGCTTGCTTTTACAATGCGATCCACGATGGCTCGACCAAAACTTTTTTGGCTATTGGGATGCGCAAAAATAATCAAATGATTCATTCTGTTACCTTTTTAACTAACAATGTAATGCCATCAACGCGTTCAACCACCACAAGATCATTCACCGTTAAATGCTCGCCTTGAATGCGCCATGTGGTGTCGCCAAAAGCACCGCGACCAATCCCGTTAGAACTAATTTCTAACACCGTTCCTTTTTTACCTAACAAAGTATGATCCCGTTGGTTTAAGGTTGTACGAGATTGATCCTGATTATCTTTGCTATGTTGATATTTCCACCAAAGCAACGAGAATATAATCGCTAAAATCGCATAAAACACAGCTAACGCGGTTAAGGATAAACTCGGCACCAATGCCATTACGCCTGCCGCCACAATCGCAGCCAAGCCCCACCACAATAAAAATACACCGGGTACAAGGGTTTCAGCGATTAACAATACAAAACCTAATACCAACCAATGCCACACCGACCAAGTTGTTAACCAATCTGCCATATCAACTCCTTGAGAGAAAAAGTGCGGTCATTTTTAACCGCACTTTAAGAAATTACGCTTTTTTGTCGCCTTTTAACAGTTCGGCAATACCCGCTACCGAGCCGATTAAATTGCCTGCTTCAAGCGGCATCATAACCACTTTACTATTCGGTGAGCCACCTATTTGTTTTAAAGCTTCTGTGTATTTTTGTGCGATAAAATAATTGATCGCTTTGGTATCACCGCTAGCAATCGCTTCTGACACCATTTGGGTTGCTTTCGCTTCTGCTTCGGCGGCACGTTCACGCGCCTCTGCTTGTAAGAAGGCTTCTTGACGCTCCCCTTCCGCTTTCAGAATACGGGCTTGTTTTTCCCCTTCTGCACGTAGAATTTCCGCCTGACGAATCCCTTCCGCTTCCAAGACTTCCGCACGTTTATTACGTTCTGCCTTCATTTGCGCATTCATGGAATCAATCAATTCACGTGGTGGACGCACATCACGAATTTCAATACGGGTAACTTTAATCCCCCAAGGATTGG
>CAUUXN010000056.1:0-11178 GCA_963548985.1 uncultured Haemophilus sp.
GCGAAAAAAGCGGGCGTAAACGTGACTGACAGCGGTTTACAATACGAAATTTTAACTGAAGGTAATGGTAACAAACCATCTGCAACGGACAAAGTACGTGTTCACTACACCGGTACATTACCAGATGGTACCGTATTCGACAGCTCTGTTGCTCGTGGCACACCGGCTGAATTCCCAGTAAATGGCGTAATTCGTGGTTGGGTTGAAGCATTGCAAATGATGCCTGTTGGTTCTAAATGGAAACTCACTATTCCACACGAACTGGCTTACGGCGAACGTGGTGCAGGCGCATCTATCCCACCATTCTCAACCTTAGTGTTTGAAGTCGAATTACTCGATATCCTTTAAAACGAAAAAGTGCGGTTAAAATTAACCGCACTTTTTTATTCTTCGTCGTCTTCGCTATAACGATCATCATCGTCATAATCATAGGTTAAGATCGCATCCTCATCATAACCCTCTATATCAATCTGAACACCATTTGAACCTGCATCAAAACCATTAAACCATGCGGTTCGTAGTTCTTCAGGTATTCGTCGGCCACAAAAGTTAATTCGTTTATTCAATTGAGATTGGCTTTGCGCTTGGAAATCTTTCCCGACACGATAACCATCTAAATACCAGTCATCTTTATCATGACAAGCCGTCGTATTTAAACGCTTTACATGTTTGCTCACTGAAATGGGGCTACGATGTTTTACATAATAGCCTTGCGTACAAGCACTTAATAGCCCAACAGCTAAAACGGTCGCTATTAATCTCATGTTGTCTCCTTTTACTACTTAATGTCGGGCTATCACCCTTTTTATGGTTTTATAGACCAACAAAATAAAAGGAAGGTTCAGAAAATATGAGAGATCCGATTTCTATTGTAGGCTAGAGCACAATCATATCATCACGATGTAGCGCAACTGCACCATACTCATAACCAAGAATTTGCTCAATATCTTGAGATTTTTTCCCTTTGATTAATTCCAACGCATCGCTGTTATAACGAGGCATACCGAGTGCAATCACTTTGCCGGAGGTATTTTTAATTTTGACGACTTCACCGCGTGAGAAACGTCCTTCTACAGCCGTAATCCCCGCTGGTAGTAACGATTTATTCTGTACTAACATGGCATTTTCAGCACCCTGATCAATGGTCAGCACACCCGCTGATGGTGCTGCAAATAACCACTGTTTGCGGCTTTCTAGACGATCTGAATGATGCGCAATAAATTTAGTGCCAATTGGTTTATCATACGCCAAATCCACAATGACATCAGGTCGGCTACCTGGCGCAATAATGGTTTCAATACCTGAACGCGTTGCCACATCTGCCGCAATTATTTTTGTGCTCATCCCGCCAGTACCAAGGTTTGTACCGCTACCGCCTGCAATAGAACGAATATGGTCGGTAATTTGCTCAACCACAGGAATCAATTTCGCATCTGGATTTTTACGAGGATCGCTTTCGAACAAACCTTGTTGATCCGTTAACAAATAAAGTTGTTCCGCTTGCACTAAAATCGCAACTAGAGCCGATAAGTTATCGTTATCCCCTACTTTAATCTCAGCCGTTGCCACCGCATCATTCTCGTTAATCACAGGAATAATCTGATTGTCTAACAGAGCATGTAATGTATCGCGCGCATTTAAAAAACGTTCACGATCTTCAATATCGGCACGAGTTAATAAAATTTGTCCAATATGAATATCATAAATCGCAAATAATTTTTCCCAGGCTTGAATCAGTTGACTCTGCCCTACTGCAGCTAAAAGCTGCTTTGAGGCAATAGTTGGAGGAAGTTGAGGATGATTTAAATAATGTCGTCCAGCGGCAATCGCACCTGATGTCACAATCACGACACGAAAACCCGCTTGATGAAGCTGGGCAATTTGGCGAACAATATCGACCATGTGAGGCGCATTCAATTTTGGGGAACCATGTGTTAATGTGCTAGTACCAAATTTTACGACGATTGTTTTGCGATTTGCCGACATAGTTTGTCCTCAGTAAAAAAATAGAAAAGTGCGGTTAAATTAGCACTAAAATTAATAAAAATCACGAAAAAAACCATCTCAAATTCAGATTTTGTGAATAGCTATGATATAGTGCAAAAAAAGAAAAATAGGATAGAAAATATGACATTAAGTTTGATCGTTGCGACAACAAAAAATAACGTCATCGGAAAAGATAATCAAATGCCTTGGCACTTACCTGCCGATTTAGCCTGGTTTCGTAAAAATACTACGGGCAAACCGGTAATTATGGGACGTAAAACCTTTGAAAGCATTGGTCGTCCACTGCCGAAACGTACCAATATTGTCCTTTCACGTACACCTTACGAACATGAAGGTGTCATCTGGAAAGAGAATTTTGAAAGTGCGGTCGATTTTGTTAAAGAATTTGATGAAATTATGCTGATTGGCGGGGGGGAGTTATTTAAACAATATTTACCTAAAGCTGATAAATTGTATCTCACGCAAATTCAAGCTGACATTGACGGCGATACGTTCTTTCCTGAAATTAATTGGGCAGAATGGAACATCGAGTTTGAAGAATATCGTCAAGCGGATGCAGATAATCCCTATGATTGTCGTTTTTTAATTTTACAGCGTAAAGCATAAAACATATCAAAACCATCCTAAAAAAAAGTGCGGTCAAAACCCTAAAATGTTGACCGCACTTTTTTCCATCATAATCAAATCAACGATTCATCAAGCCATTTTTTCCTATAAATTCCCTATTTTTTGATCTGAGTCCCCTTTTGAAAACCGGCTTTGTAATATACTGGAATGAATTATTATCATTAGAGGAGAAATATTATGGGTATCTTCAGTGTACCACCGGATCTACCGGTTACTAAAAGCAAAGAGGAGATCGACAAAACTTATCGTTACTGGCGATTACATTTGATGATTACCAGTTATATCGGCTATGCCGTATTCTATTTTACTCGTAAAAGTTTTAACTTCGTTATGCCAGCCATGCTAACGGACTTAGGGCTACAAAAAGCCGATATCGGTATCATGGGTACTGCGTTTTATCTCACCTACGGTGTATCCAAGTTCTTATCAGGTGTCCTTGGTGACCGTTCTAACCCTCGTTACTTTATGGGGATTGGTTTAATGATGACGGGTATCGTCAACATTCTATTCGGCATGAGTTCATCTGTCTTTATGTTTATCACCCTTTGGATGATCAACGCCTTTTTCCAAGGTTGGGGTTGGCCTCCATGTTCAAAAATCCTGAATACTTGGTACTCACGTAATGAACGTGGTTTATGGTGGGCTATTTGGAATACCTCACATAACTTAGGTGGTGCACTCATTCCAATTTTATCTGGTGCCGTTGCCCTTTATTGGGGATGGCGTTACGGCATGATCGTGCCAGGGATTATTGCCTGCGTCATCGGTTTTGCCCTTTGTTTCTTATTACGCGATCGCCCAACATCTATGGGACTTCCAACCGTAGGTGAATGGCGTAATGATATTGCTGAAAAAGAACATGAAAGTGAAGGTTTAGGTTTATCTAACTGGGAAATTCTTAAAATTTATGTGTTCAAAAACAGCATTATCTGGGCATTAGCATTTTCTTGGTGTTTTATTTATATCATCCGTACCGGTATCAATGACTGGGGTAACTTATATTTAACAGAAACCCACGGTTATGACTTACTTAAAGCGAACTCCGCCGTTTCTTTCTTTGAAATCGGTGGATTCTTAGGCGCACTTTTTGCGGGCTGGGGCTCTGATAAGTTCTTCAACGGAAACCGTACCCAAATGAACATCATTTATGTGTTAGGTATTATTTCAACCTCCTTAGCATTATGGTTCATCCCAAGTGATAACTATTTTGTTATGTGTGGATTATTCTTCCTAATGGGATTCTTTATCTTTGGTCCGCAATTCCTTATCGCCATGGCAGCGGCTGAAAACTCCCACAAACATGCTTCAGGGTCTTCTACCGGCTTCGTTAGTCTCTTCGCCTATATTGGTGCAGCAGCAGCGGGGGCGCCATTAGCATGGATTATTCAATCGCTCCACTGGAATGGATTCTTTGGTAGCTTATTTATTGTGTCTCTTGCTTGTGCATTATTACTCATTTTCGTGTACTTCTTGCAACGTAAGAAAAATAAACTCAAAGTCTAATCTAGGTATATAAAAATCGGGCTAAAACCATCATTGTTTTAGCCCGATTTCTTTTGTTTTAAATAACCTTTAAAAGATTATTCTAAGCGTTTAGCCATTTCTAACCAATCTGCTTTAAATTCACGGCGCATATTGTTGATTGCATCAATAATATCATGGTGAACTAATTTTTCATTTTGAATACCCACACAGTAGCCACCTTTACCTTGTAGCAATATATCTACCGCATATACGCCCATACGTGAAGCTAAAATACGGTCAAAGGCACAAGGTGAACCACCACGTTGAATATGACCTAATACGGTAGCACGGGTTTCATGGCCTACACGAGCTTCAATCTCACGAGCAAGAGAATGTACGTCTGTGATTAATTCAGTAATCGCAATGATGGCATGGCGTTTTCCACGAATAATACTGCGTTCAATTTGGCGAATTAATTCTTCACGATTAAATTCCACTTCAGATGCCACGATATATTCACAACCACCCGCAATACCTGCAGAAATGGTTAAGTCACTACAATGACGACCCATGATTTCTACGATAGAAATGCGTTGGTGAGAACTTGAGGTATCACGTAAACGGTCAATCGCATCCACCGCTGTTTGTAGTGCAGTTTCATAACCGATTGTGTAATCAGTTCCAGCCACATCGTTATCAATTGTGCCTGGGATACCCACGCAAGGGAAACCATGTTCTTCTGTGAGTAATTTAGCCCCCATATAAGAACCATCACCACCGATAACAACCAAAGCATCAATACCGTGAGAACGTAAAATTTCTGCACATTTTTCACGTACTGCAGGATCTTTAAATTCTGGGAAACGTGCTGAGCCTAAAAATGTACCACCACGATTAATAATATCGGATACACTATAGCGGTTTAACTGTTTGATTTTATTGTTATATAAACCTTGATAACCGTCATAAATCCCAAATACTTCAAGCCCTTCTGCAAGAGCTGCACGAACAACGCCACGGATGGCAGCATTCATACCTGGCGCATCACCACCACTGGTTAATACAGCAATTTTTTTAATCATATTTACCTACTTTGAACTCTAAAAATAATTGGCGTCAAGATTACACCATCCATTATTTCTGCTCTAGAAAAATTTTTAAAATTTACGTGGAATTTGATCTAGTATAAGTTTTAGTGATGGAAATAACTTTCACATTTCCAAGAAAGATCTGCTTTTTGTAATGTTTTGCTTTCTTTTGCAACTAAATACTTTTGTAAGTTTTTCACAATTTTTACTTCGTTTAAACGCTGAAATTTCTTACCTTGTTCCACTTTTTGGGAATATTGATATTGCACAAAGCCACAATGCGGAACATTTTTACCCTTAGCTATATCCACTTGCCAAGACGGATTTTGTTCTGTCGGAGCATAAATGACATAACCATTTAACTCTGTGGCGGGCTTTTTCGGATTTGTTGAATTAGCAAGGATTTTAAAATCTTTCACACCTAAATTACGGTATACTTTCTCACGTAATGCTACGCGTTGCTCAATAGAACGGGATAAATCACGATCAAGCAACACTTCAATTTGAGACTGCCAATTTTCCAAGGTATCCGGCTCTGCAAGATAAACATAACGCGCGATCGTATCTAAATCTTGGCTTGCAGTAAGTTTATAGGCTTTGCCGTTGTATTCAATTTTTTCAGGTGTTTGAAGCTGACTCACTTTTGCTGCACAACCTGAGAGTAAAAGTGCGGTCAATATAACCAGGAATTTATTCATTGATATCTCGCTTAAATACAAATTCTTTTTCAGTAGAGGATGTCGCATCAAACCAATAACCACCTAGGTCAAACTCTTTCAGTTGCTCAACACGTTCCAAACGATTTTGAATGATAAAACGACACATTAAACCACGGGCTTTTTTCGCATAAAAGCTGACCACTTTGTATTTGCCATTCTTATTATCTAAGAAAACAGGCTTCACAATCTGTGCCTCTAATTGGCTTTCTTTTACTGATTTATAGTATTCATCAGAAGCTAAATTGATCAAAATACGATCGCCTTGCTCATCAAGTGCTTGTTGTACGGATTGAGTGATAATGTTACCCCAAAAAGCATAAAGATCTTTCCCTTTGGGATTCGCTAACTTCGTGCCCATTTCCAAACGGTAAGGTTGCATTAAATCAAGGGGTTTAAGTAAACCATATAAACCAGAAAGCATACGTAAATGACGTTGCGCGAATTGCACATCTTCATCAGTTAAGCTATCCGCATCCAAACCGGTGTAAACATCACCTTTGAATGCCCAAATGGCTGCGCGTGAATTTTTTTCGTTGTGAGATTTTGTCCATTCTGCAAAGCGAGCGGCATTTAATCCTGCAAGCTTGTCGCTGATCGACATTAAGGAAGAAAGATCTTGGGGAGATAATTGACGACAGATTTCAATCAGTTGCTCACTATAATCCGTCAAGTGCGGTTGAGAAACAGGAAGATTTCTGACCGCACTTTCAAAATCTAAGGTTTTTGCCGGGGAAATAATGGCTAACATAGGTTCTCCTTTCTAAAACTGAACCGTATCTTAGCACAGGATTGCCTCATCGCTCTACCCCGTTTATGCTATCCGCTTATAGAGTCCATTCTCATTGATGATTAAGTCTTGTAATTCCAAATCTAATAACTGTACTAAAAGTGAATCCACCGGCAAATTCAATGAAATCGATAAATCATCAAGGCTTATGGGTATATAACTGATATGTTGATAAAGTTCAGGATGACTTGGCTCCACAGCTGGCATTTTTGCTGTGAGTGGTTTAGCTATAGACTGATTGATTAGCGTATGTACTGGCGGCTGAAAAACAACGCTGTGATTGAGGCTATCTAAAATATCTTTGACATTTTCCACCAACATCGCCCCTTGCTTAATCAGTTTATGGCAGCCTTGACTGTATTCACTTTGAATATTCCCTGGTAAGGCAAAAATATCGCGATTTTGTTCTAAAGCATAACGCGCTGTAATCAATGAACCGCTTTTCTCTGTGGCTTCAATGACTAATGTTCCTAATGAAAGCCCGCTAATAATGCGATTACGACGAGGAAAATTTTCAGCAATCGGTGCTTGCGTAGGGATAAATTCAGAAACTAATGCCCCGTTATTTTCGATAATTTGCTCGGCTAATCGGCGATGTTTAGCGGGGTAAATGTGATCTAATCCGCAGCCCAATACGGCAATGGTCTGCCCTTGAATATCCACCACCGCCTGATGGCTAAATCCATCGATACCTACAGCCAACCCACTCGTCACCGTTAATCCTACGAGAGAAAGCTCTGTCGCAAAATATTTTGCCCAATATTCCCCATAAGCGGAACAATAACGGCTTCCAACCATGGCGATTTGCTGAGCAGAAAGTGCGGTCAAATTGCCTTTCACAAATAACAAGGGCGGAAAACCACTAATTTGTTTGAGTAAAAAAGGATACTCATCTGAAAAACAGTGGATTAAATGATGGCCTTCTTTTTCTGCCCAGTTCAAAGCGGGTTCAATAAATTTCATTTCTGGCTGAAACCAACGACGAATCTGCAACGCATCCCAGCCCATTTGTTGAAATGCCACTTCATCATAATTTAACAAGTCTTCTATATTCACATGGACCAAAATTTGTTGAATCCGCACACTGCCCAATTTGGGCACTTGAGCTAATCGCAACAAAATCGACGTAAAATCGCTCATAATTCTCTCCTTTAAAAAGAAAATTATGGCGAGATTTGTCTCAAAAAATGAAAAGTTTGTCTTAATTCTGCGATTCAGATCGCAAAAAGAGAAAAAATTTTAGAAAAAATCGGCATACCAGAAACGAGGAATAAAACAGGACAAAAACAGCTTCTTAAAAGCTATTTTTAGAGATTAATTCTGATAAAAAACTTATATCAAGAGAAATAAACTTTTAAGATTGTGTAGAGATATTCATTTTAGATATAAATCACTGATAAATGATTTGACAGCAACATTTTTATCCGTAATATGGAAAGCGTTTTACAGAATTTTTTACAGGATTATCTTTTTATGTACCAAGCTGTTTCTTTATCTCTCAACCTCCTGCTCTCACATTCTTTGTGCGGCTAAGTTGTGGATAAAAAACACCTTTATGTAAAAAATCTATTATCAACCCGCACTTTTAAGATTGCGGGTTTTTTCGTTTTAAAATCACGGTAAAAATGACCGCACTTTGAGTGATAAAAGAAGGAAAATACTATGACAGATCGCGTTATTATTTTTGATACCACCTTGCGTGATGGCGAACAAGCGTTAAAAGCTAGCTTAACCGTTAAAGAGAAATTACAAATTGCTTTAGCACTTGAACGTTTAGGCGTAGATGTAATGGAAGTCGGTTTTCCGGTTTCTTCTCAAGGCGATTTTGAATCTGTTCAAACCATTGCACGCCATATCAAAAATAGTCGTGTTGCGGCACTTTCCCGTGCAGTAATTAAAGATATTGATGCTGCAGCTGAAGCCTTAAAAGTGGCAGAAGCGTTTCGTATCCATACATTTATTGCAGTTTCAGCATTACACGTTGAAGCCAAATTAAAACGTACCTTTGATGATGTGGTTGAAATGGCGGTAGCCGCAGTAAAACATGCACGTAATTATACTGACGATGTAGAATTTTCTTGCGAAGATGCAGGCCGTACCGGTATCGACAATATTTGTCGTATTGTTGAAGCGGCAATTAATGCAGGTGCAACAACTGTAAATATTCCTGACACTGTTGGTTTCTGCTTACCTAATCAATTCGGCAATATTATTGCTGAAGTACGTAACCGCGTACCAAATATCGATAAAGCTGTGATTTCCGTACATTGCCACAATGACTTGGGTATGGCAACGGCTAACTCCTTAACCGCTGTACAAAATGGTGCACGTCAAATTGAATGTACTATCAACGGCATTGGTGAACGCGCAGGCAATACCTCTCTTGAAGAAGTGGTGATGGCAATGAAAGTTCGTCAAGAATTCATGGGCGTGGATACACGTATCAACACACAAGAAATCCACCGTGTTAGCCAAATGGTGAGCCAACTTTGTAATATGCCAATCCAACCGAATAAAGCGATTGTCGGTTCAAATGCTTTCGCACATTCATCCGGTATTCACCAAGATGGTATGTTAAAAAACCAAAATACCTACGAAATCATGTCACCAGAAACTATCGGCTTGAAGAAAGAGAAATTGAACTTAACCGCCCGTTCTGGTCGCGCAGCAGTAAAAGGCCATATGGCAGATATGGGCTACACCGAACAAGATTACGATTTAGACAAATTGTATGAAGCCTTCTTAAAATTGGCCGACAAAAAAGGCCAAGTATTTGATTATGACTTAGAAGCTTTAGCCTTTATCGATATGCAACAAGGGGATGAGGATCGTTTAGTGTTAGATAAACTTTCCGCTCACTCTACTAAAGAATATCCAGCGACTGCGTTTGTTCAAGTGGAATTGGATGGTAAAAAATTAAGCACCTCTTCTATCGGTGGTAATGGTCCGGTTGATGCAGTTTACAATGCGATCTTGAATTTAACCGGCTTAGATATCAAAATGTCGCACTACAACTTAACTGCAAAAGGCGAAGGTGCTGAAGCCTTAGGTCAGGTGGATATCGTGGTTGAACACGAAGGTCGTAAATTCCACGGTGTTGGTTTAGCGACAGACATCGTTGAATCTTCTGCTCTTGCTTTAGTTCATGCAATTAATGCTATTTATCGTGCGCATAAAGTCGCCGATATTAAAAGCCACAAACATCATTAATTAATTGAGTCCCCCTCTTTAGCAAAGAGGGGTTAGGGGAGATTTGGCAGGAGTAACATCAACCTCTGCAGTGAATTTTATATCGTAAAAATCTCCCCCCAGCCCCTCTTTACAAAAGAGGGGAGAAAATTAACCGCACTTTGGTGTGACTGAAATAGGAAAAACAATATGCAATCATACAACATCGCTGTTCTACCGGGAGACGGTATTGGTCCAGAAGTGATGGCTGAAGCCATTAAAGTATTAAACAAAGTCCAAGAAAAATTCGGTTTCAAACTTAACTTTAACGAGTTTTATGTGGGTGGTGCTGCAATTGATCATTGTGGTTGCCCATTACCGGCAGAAACCTTAAAAGGTTGTGATGATGCTGATGCGATTTTGTTTGGTTCTGTAGGTGGCCCTAAATGGACAAATTTACCTCCAGATCAACAACCAGAACGCGGTGCATTATTACCATTGCGTAAACATTTCAAATTATTCTGCAATCTCCGTCCTGCTACCCTTTATAAAGGACTAGAAAAATTCTGCCCATTACGTGCAGATATTGCGGCAAAAGGGTTTGATATGGTGGTTGTACGTGAATTAACGGGCGGGATTTATTTCGGTCAGCCTAAAGGCCGTGAAGGAGAAGGTGCACAAACCAAAGCATTCGATACCGAAGTTTATTACAAATATGAAATCGAACGCATTGCGCGTGCGGCTTTTGATGCCGCAATGAAACGTCGTAAACACGTCACTTCTGTGGATAAAGCTAACGTATTACAAGCTTCAATCTTATGGCGTGAAACTGTGACTGAAGTGGCGAAAGATTACCCTGAAGTCACCTTAGATCACATTTATATTGACAATGCGACTATGCAATTAATCAAAGCACCTGAGTCTTTCGATGTGCTCCTCTGCTCTAACATTTTCGGTGATATTATTTCTGATGAAGCGGCGATGATCACAGGTTCTATGGGGATGTTGCCATCTGCTAGCTTAAACGAAGAAGGTTTCGGTTTATATGAACCGGCTGGCGGTTCTGCACCGGATATCGCTGGCAAAGGCATTGCCAACCCAATCGCACAAATTCTTTCTGCGGCAATGATGTTGCGTTATAGCTTCAACTTAAATGATGCCGCAGATGCGATTGAAAATGCCGTGCAAAAAGTCTTAGCAAATGGTCACCGTACGGGTGATTTAGCCGATGATTCTGCCCCTGTTTCAACTGCGGAAATGGGTACATTAATCGCTAACGCAATCTAATAAAAAACAATTAAAGTGCGGTTTAAAAACA
>CAUUXN010000057.1:0-11110 GCA_963548985.1 uncultured Haemophilus sp.
AAATGGCTCGTAAAAAGAAAAGTCGTAAAATTAGCGATATTATGCCAATTCGTAAATCGGATAAGAAACCTGAAGCACCGAAGCTATCAGGTAAGAAATTAACACGTTATGAATTAGACGCTAAAGCAAGAGAAGATAAGAAAAAACGTAAACATAAAGGTTTAGCATCCGGTTCTCGTCATAGTAACGCTGAACAAAATAAAAATAACCAAATCATTGAACAAAAAGATCCGCGTATTGGTAGCCGTAAAAAGGTTCCACTGATTGTTGAATTTGTGAATAAGCCTGAGAAAGGGATGACAATTCCAGCCGTCAAAGAACCGAAAAAACTTGCGCCTGAAGTGGAGTTAGAACGTTTAGAAAATAATGAAATTCTAAATGAATTGTTGGATGCTTTAGATGAAGGCAAAACGATTAGTAAAGCTGATCAACAATTTGTGGATGAATGCTTAGATCGTATTGCTCACTTAATGGAAGAATTAGGTATTCAGGATGAAGAAGAGACAGAGGATGACCTCTATCGAACCTTCGAGAAAATTGATATCAACCAATTCAGATAATTGTCATGTGGCCGATCATTTTAAGTATTATTGCTTTGGGAATTATTGCTGGCGTATCATTTTATGCTTTTAAATTACTTAGGAAATTACGTCATCAAAACACTCTCATTAAGCAGGCTAAAATAGCACGTACAAAACGCCTAAAAGAGAGTATGGTAATTATCGCTAAAGCGATGCAAAATGGAGATTGTAACCATTCAGAAGGGGTGATTCGTTTATCAATGCTTTTACTCCCTTTTGGACAATCTTTGCAGCCATATCAAGCTATGTATGCACTTTATAATATTGTGAAAGAAATGCCTACGCATGAAGCTCGGAAAGCATTGTTAAAAAAAGAAAGAATGAAACTCGATCTTGAGCGAGAAAGTGCGGAAGCAAAATTTGAAGAAGAAATTATGTTGGAGTTACGTCAGTTTTTAAATGACGTAGATAAATTTGGGGAAGCTTAATGTCTGAAATTATTTGGGATCTTGCGTTAATTCAAAAATATAACCAATCAGGACCTCGTTATACATCTTATCCAACTGCATTAGAATTTAATGAAAGTTACACAAACGAAGATTTTATTGCGGCGGCTAATCGTTATCCGGAAAGACCACTTTCCCTTTACGTACACATTCCGTTTTGTCACAAACTTTGCTATTTCTGTGGCTGTAATAAGGTGATTACTCGTCATCAACATAAGGCGGATATTTATCTTGATTACCTTGAAAAAGAAATCAAAGCGCGTTCAGAATTATTCAAAAATCGTGTTGCGACTCAAGTGCATTGGGGCGGCGGTACACCGACTTATTTGACAGAAGAGCAATCTGCTCGTTTGATGAAGATGCTTAAAGATCATTTTACGATTGCGGATAATGCAGAAGTCAGTATTGAGATGGACCCACGCGAAATTGAGCTAGACATGCTTGATCATTTACGCAATATTGGTTTTAACCGAATTAGTATGGGCGTACAAGATTTTAATAAGGCTGTTCAAAAAGCGGTAAACCGTGAACAAGATGAAGAATTTGTAAATGCTTTGCTTGTTCGTGCTCGTGAGTTAGGTTTCCAATCGACCAACCTTGATTTAATTTATGGATTGCCACTTCAAAATGTGCAAAGTTTTATGTTCACATTACATAAAGTGATTGAATTAAATCCAGATCGTTTAAGTATCTTTAACTATGCTCATTTACCAAGTCGATTTGCGGGGCAGGCAAAAATTAAAGAAGATCAATTACCGCCACCGGAAACTAAGTTAGAAATCTTACAGAAAACGATCGAAACCTTAGGTAATGCGGGTTATAAGTTTATCGGTATGGATCACTTTGCTAAACCCGATGATGAATTAGCGATTGCTCAAGAGAAAGGTGTCTTACACCGAAATTTCCAAGGCTATACCACACAAGAAGAATGTGATTTGCTTGGTTTAGGTGTATCAGCCATTAGTTTATTGGGGGATACATACGCTCAAAACCAAAAAGAATTAAAACATTATTATCATGACGTGGAAAATTCAGGAATCGCATTACATAAAGGTTTAGCGATGACAGAAGAGGATTGCCTACGCCGTGATGTGATTAAGCAGTTGATTTGTAACTTTAAGCTTGATTTTGCACCAATTGAAAAACAATATAATATTGATTTCAAAAAGCACTTTGCTGAAGATTTACAGTTATTAAAACCATTACTTGAAGATGGATTAATTTCTGAAACGGAAACAGGCTTACAAGTTTCGCCTAAAGGTCGATTATTAATTCGTAATATTTGCTTATGCTTTGATACCTATTCAAGAGCCGCGGCAAAACGACAACAATTCTCTCGAATTATTTAGTCATACAAAAAACGGTCAAGATATAAGTCTTGACCGTTTTTATTTATTTAGCGATGCTTTCTAGTGCCCATAATTCGCTGAGATTTTCTCTGCGACGAATTAAGTGAGCTTTGTTTCCATCCACTAACACTTCAGCCGTACGTGGACGAGAATTGTAGTTTGAGGACATACTTGCACCATAAGCACCAGCAGAACGTTGAGCAATATAATCCCCTTCAGCAATGGCTAATTCACGCTGTTTACCTAGAAAGTCAGAGGTTTCGCATACTGGGCCAACAACATCATAAATGGCTTTTTCACGCCCTAAAGTGCGGTCAATTTCAATGATGTTCATATAAGCTTCATAGAGTGCTGGACGAATCATATCGTTCATGCCGGTATCAGTAATCGCGAAGTTTCGGCTTTCATTACTTTTTAAGTATTGAACTTTCGCCACTAAAATCCCCGCATTCGCCGCGATCGCTCGACCTGGTTCTAAAATAATTTCGAGATCTTCATAATCTTTTAATTTATTCAGTAGCGCCGTCGCATAATCACTTGGATGAGGTGGCGTTTCATCAGTATAAGTTACGCCTAAACCTCCACCGAGATCTAAGTGTTTTAATGTGATGCCATCTTCTTTTAATTGTTCCATTAAACGAATGAGGCGATCAGTTGCATCTAAGAAGGGCTGTAATTCAGTAAGCTGAGAGCCAATATGGCAATCCATACCCGTAATTTTTACATGAGGTAAGGTTGCAGCTAATTTATATACCTCACGCGCTTCATCTACGCTCACACCAAATTTATTTTCCTTTAATCCCGTAGAAATGTAAGGGTGTGTATGGGCATCGACATCGGGGTTTACACGTAAAGAAATCGGGGCTACTTTGCCCATTTCACCCGCAATCTGATTGATGTGATATAGTTCCGCAATAGATTCCACATTAAAACAACGAATGCCTACTTCTAACGCTCGCATAATTTCTGAGCGAGATTTTGCCACGCCAGAAAAGACTACTTTTGAAGCCTCTCCACCAGCCGCTAAGACGCGTTCTAATTCGCCCTGTGAAACGATATCAAAACCAGAACCTAATTTTGCCATGACATTCAAGATACCAATATTAGAATTGGCTTTTACGGCATAGCAAATTAGGTGTGGATGCTCTCCTAATGCTGAATCAAAGGCATGCCAATGGCGCTCAAGCGTGGCGCGCGAATAAATATAAAGTGGTGTGCCAAATTCTTCAGCGAGTTGTTTGACGGGCAAATCTTCAACATAAAGTTGCTCGTTTTTATATTGGAAAAAATCCATGACGAATCCTTTAAGTGCGGTCAGTTTTTATTGTGTTTTTTGTGTGTTTTGCGGCTGTTCTTTTTCAGGGAAATATAATGGCCCTTTTACGCCGCAACCTGTCGCTAAAGTACAGAATGCACTGAGTAATAAAATAGAAAGTAATTTTTTCATTTTTCAATCTCTCTAATAAGTAAAATCTGCCTTTGCCAACGAGGCGAAAGGCTTTATAATTCACGGCATTCTATCAGATTTAATCGGAAAATTTTATGAATGTTGCAGAATTTCACCAAAATATTGAACAGGTTTGGCAAAAAATTGAAGAAACGTTAGAGAATCAAGATTGTGATGTGGATTGCGAAACGCAAGGTTCGGTATTTACCATTACATTTGATGATCGTTCACAAATCGTCATTAATAAGCAAGAACCACTTCTTGAACTTTGGCTTGCTAGCCGTTTGGGCGGATTCCATTTTGCCTATAAAAACAATGATTGGGTGGCAAATGATGGCAAACGCTTTTGGGATTGTTTAACCGAGGCGGTTGCCGCTCACGGAGAAACGGTAACATTCTAATGGCCGAACTCGCGGAACATGCCCCGCAAAAAACAGACTTAAAAACGACCGCACTTCATACGTTGCGGTCTGTTTTTGGTTACCAATCTTTCCGCAAAGGGCAAGAAGAAGTGATTCATGCTGCGTTAAGCGGTCAGGATGCCTTAGTGGTGATGGCCACAGGAAATGGCAAATCCCTGTGTTATCAAATTCCAGCACTTTGTTTTCCCGGTCTCACATTAGTGATTTCGCCTTTAATTTCTTTAATGAAAGATCAGGTAGATCAACTCCAAGCAAACGGCATTGAAGCCGATTTTCTAAACTCTAGTCAGACGCCAGAACAACAACAGCAAGTTGAAAATAAGCTGATTTCAGGTCAATTAAAATTATTATATGTTTCGCCTGAAAAAGTGATGACAAACAGCTTTTTTCAGCTGATTTCTTATGCTCAAATTTCCTTTATCGCCATTGATGAAGCACATTGTATTTCACAGTGGGGGCATGATTTTCGCCCTGAATATACCCAACTTGGCGGGTTAAAAGCGGCGTTTCCAAATGCGCCAATTATGGCATTAACGGCGACGGCGGATTACGCGACAAGACAGGATATTCTCACTCATCTTAAATTAGACCATCCTCACAAATACATTGGCAGTTTTGACCGCCCGAATATTCGTTATACGTTGGAAGAAAAGTTTAAGCCGATGGAACAGCTTACGCGTTTTGTTTTAGCTCAAAAAGGAAAAAGCGGCATTGTGTATTGCAATAGCCGTTCGAAGGTGGAACGTATAGCAGAAACTTTGCGAAATAAAGGCGTCTCGGCTGCAGCGTATCATGCGGGAATGGAAACTGCACTACGCGAACGTGTCCAACAAGATTTCCAACGAGATAATGTTCAAGTTGTGGTTGCGACGATAGCATTTGGTATGGGCATTAATAAATCCAATGTGCGTTTTGTCGCCCATTTTGATTTGCCGAGAAGCATTGAATCATATTATCAAGAGACTGGTCGTGCGGGGCGAGATGATTTACCTGCGGAAGCGGTACTTTTCTACGAACCGGCTGATTATGCTTGGTTACAGAAGATTCTGCTTGAAAAACCAGAGACGCCACAACGTCAAATTGAACAACATAAATTGGAAGCCATTGGTGAATTTGCCGAAAGTCAAACTTGTCGCCGCTTGGTATTACTCAATTATTTTGGTGAATATCGTCAAACGCCTTGTCAAAACTGCGATATTTGTCTTGACCCGCCAAAGAAATATGATGGTTTAATTGATGCGCAAAAAGTGATGTCGACGATTTATCGTGTGGGCCAATGTTTCGGTGTGCAATATGTGATTGCGGTATTGCGAGGGATGCATAATCAAAAAATTGTAGAACGCCAACATGATAAGTTAAGTGTTTATGGCATTGGTAAAGATAAAAGCAAAGAACATTGGCAATCCGTGATTCGCCAACTGATTCATCTTGGTTTTATTCAACAAGTGCTTGGTGAGTTTAATAGTGCCACGCTTCAGCTCACAGAAAGTGCTCGCCCTGTTTTAAAAGGCGAAGTGCCGCTTGAATTAGCGATGCCGCGCATTTCATCCATTAATAAAATTGTGCATACGTCTCATAAAAATACGGTAGTAAATTACGATAAAGATCTGTTTGCTCGTTTGCGTTTCTTAAGGAAGCAACTTGCGGATAAAGAAAATATTCCACCGTATATTGTCTTTAACGATGCGACGTTGCAGGAAATGGCGCAATATATGCCTACAAGTAATATTGAAATGTTACAAATTAATGGCGTAGGGGCGATCAAATTAGAACACTTTGGGCAGCCGTTTATGGCATTGATTCGAGAACACAAAGCGATTTTAGAAAAGGCAGAAAAAGAATAAGTGCGGTCAAAAAAACAAAGAATTTTTCGACCGCACTTTTTTTCTAACTAGCACTTACATCTTGTTCGTCACGTAATT
Organism: uncultured Haemophilus sp.; assembly: GCA_963548985.1. Taxonomy (GTDB): domain Bacteria; phylum Pseudomonadota; class Gammaproteobacteria; order Enterobacterales; family Pasteurellaceae; genus Haemophilus_D. Next base: position 6,168 of record CAUUXN010000057.1, read on the forward strand.
GGCGGTCAAAGACTTGTGCACAATCATCGGTACCCGAACCATACCAAGTGGTATCACGCAATGCTACTTCACCTTTACGGTATTTTTCCACTTCGCTTTTCTTCACCAAATAACCTGTTACACGAATCAAATCGGTATTTTTAAGGTAAGTGGTGATATAGCGGTAACCTTGTGCAAATGAACCATCGATAATATCAACGACGGCATCTAAATGATCCACATAGGTTTGGTCAAAGGCAAATAAATCTCCCGTACCTGATGGGAAGTACTTATGGAATGGTGCCGATTGTTTTAAATGAGCTAATAATGTTGGTTCTTCACCCACACGAATGCGGTGTGCAGGCGCATTACGTTTATCTTCTTCATGATTGCTTGCACCCACTTGCGCATGTAATAAATAACGGTTGCCCGTGCGTTCAGCATACACGCCTTCATGGTTGTCCGTGACTTCTTTTAATTTATCCATAATCAAGGTCGCAATTTCATCACCGCGTTGGCTTTTACCAAAGGTTTCATTTAATCCTTCTTGTTGCAATAAATGATTTGTCGCATCTGCAAGCCCAACAATGGCAAACATTCCGGTGAAATTGGTGCGTTTGATAAAGCCTTCTTTTTCGAGGAATGAGGTATTGAAGAAGTTGCTTTCTTCCACGACAAATTTATGGCGTTTATCCATAGTGGAGAGCGCACATTTTGCTACGCGAGGTAAAAGTTCATTGACCATTTCATCCACGGTTTTACAGGCACGAGCAATGGTGCCTAAGCGCAAGCGAGTGAGGGTATAAGCCCCACCACATTCAGGGAGTGCGTTATAGCAGCTTGCAATACCATATTGTTCGCCTAAGTCAGAAATGTAGTAAGCATCATTGGCAAAAGACGGTTTAGAAACCAATAAGCAGGCTTTTGCCGCTAATTCTGCAAATTCACGACTTGTTTTACTCTTATCGTAACGAATGGTCATATTTGGCGTTGGCGCTTCCAACTCAATCACTGCTTTTAAAATCAAACGCCCAGCTTTGGTGTCATAAGGCCCAATATTGGCATGGCAGAATGAATCTGGTACGGTTTTATCTACATGATTCAAGAAACGTTTAATTTTGATGTAGTCTTGTTCTTCATCGGTAATAAACGGGTCAAGTAGCATGTCTAAACGCCCAATGTAAACCGGGAATGTGGTAATTGATGGCACGTGGGAATATAAAATCAATAAGCCATCTAATGCTTCATCAAGATCTTTTGGTGCTGGTAATTCAAGGAATTCACAGCCTTTTTTAATATACACATTGTAATCCGGCAAAATATAACGTGGGCGATAAATTGCGTAGCCTTCGTTTAAATCACAGATCATTTGATTTTGAAGGAATTGCCATTCTTCATCCGTGTAACCTAATAATTCGCGAGGATCAAATAATCGTTCGGCAATATTGCCTAAACACATGAGTTTTTGTTGATAGGTGAGCGTGTTGGATTTTACGGTATCCAAAATATCTTGAAGAGATGCAAGCATAATAATGTCCTGATTAAAAAGGGTAGCTTATTTTAAGTCAGTGAATGAGTGATGACAATTTTGACAATGTGATCTGCATCACATTTATGATATTTATCAGTCAATTCGGTTATATCATATGACGTTAAAATGTTTGGGTTTTATCGGGTTTACTATTATGATGTCGGCGTTAAATATAAATGGGAATAATATGAAAAAAGCACGGGTGATTCCCCACACCAGTTGGGCAGCCAAATCGCTATGGTCGGTCGAAGGTAAAACCATGTTGATGCTCTTATTTGCATTGGCAATACTGGGTATTGGAGATGGCTTAATTGTGCTCGCTAATTTGGGTTCTTCACCTTGGACCGTGCTTTCTCAAGGTGTGGCATTACAAGCTAAGGTAAGTATTGGTTGGTCATCATTTTGGATTAGCTGTTTGGTAATGTTAGCCTGGATTCCCCTCAAATTAAGGTTTGGGCTTGGCACCATTCTGAATATTATTGTGATTGCCTTTTTCCTTGGCTTAACCACGAAAATTGTGCTAGAACCAACCGCACTTTTTAGCCGAATCTTATTTGGTGGAATTGGGCTTTTGCTTTATGGATTAGGGACGGCATTGTATTTAACCTGTCATCAAGGGGCAGGCCCGCGGGATGGTTTAATGGTGGGACTTTGTCAACGACTTCATTTAAAAGTGGGGATTGTGAGAACAAGCCTTGAAGTGTCAGTTTGTGTGTTAGGTTATATTCTCGGCGGCACAGTTGGAATTGGTACTGTTGTTTTTGCCGCCGCAATAGGTTGGATTGTGCAGTTATGCTTAAACTCAATTGCTCGCTTGCCACATCTTCCGCACGAAGGGGACAATCTCCACTAAGGCATCATCAATAGAAATTAAGCCTAGGTTCATTTCTTCTTTCCCTTTTGGCGGGCAGAAAGCAAGATGTTTGTCTGCATCGTTAATCGGTTTCCAACGACGAGGCTGAGATGAGCGACTGTTTGGATAGAATCCAATCGTTGGCACATTGAATGCACTGCTTAAATGTAATGGTCCAGTAGAGCCTGCAATGAATAAATCCGCACAAGCCAGAGAATGTGCAAAATCAACTAATCCTTTATTCTTATCGTAAACAACCACATCTGGGCTGTCGATTTTTGCCGCTAACTCATGGGCTTTTTCACTTTCACCAGGTCCTGCTGTTAAGATAATCTGGCAATCAAATTCGCTTAACAAACCTTGTATCAATTGAGCATATTGTGTCAACGAAAGACTTGTTGCTGAACCACCTGTTCCGCTATGCACAAATACCCATTTTTTATCAGCCGATAAACCGAATTGTTCTTGAAGAAAAACACGTTGATTTTTAACCGCACTTTCAGGAAGTGAAAGATAAGGCGGTTTGGGTTCCACAATCGGCATGTTATGTTTCTTTAAGAATGCACGAGCAAGATCTTGATTGTATTCTGCTTCAGATTTTTCTGAGCGTGAACGGCGTTGTGTTAAACGATGGTTATAAAGGATTTGCACCCATTTTGTTGCGGGTGCAAGACGATAAGGAATCCCACTTTTCCAAGCTAATTTACCGTTATGGGTATTGGAAAAGAAGCTAATCATGCCATCAAATTGCTGCTCTTTGATTTCTTTAACAAGACGATTGAAATCAGTTTTGTCGTTCTTAGCACTATCAATGATGACATCATCTAAATAGGGGCAAATTTGAGCGAGCGGGGCGGTATAAGCTGGCACAAGTGCGGTCAGTTTTAGCTCGGGATTTGAGGCTTTCAACATCGCAAAAGCGGGAAACGCCTGAACAAAATCCCCCAGTTTATCGTTACGAATGACTAAAATTTTCATTATTCTGCCTTTTGCCGTGTTCGTATTGCGGTATAAAACACAATCGTTAAGAAAAAGTAAAAAATAGTACCTGAATTATGTACCAAGAAACCTTGGCTTAAGCCATAGATCATCACAGATAAAATGTGGGCAACGCCTAACGTTGCAATCAGCTTGATCTCATTATTTGCTGTTTTCAGGTTTTTCATAAAGGTACGTAGAGGGATAAATAAAACAGCAAGCAATGCTAACAACCCAACAATTCCTCGTTTGGATAGGTCATCTAAATATTGGTTATGAGCATGAGTAAATTGCCCAATGTTACCTGTGACAATTCTTTCTTTTGTTTCTTGTTTACGTTTTTCTGTTGCCCCTTGAATGCCCCAGCCAAATAGAGGTTTTTCTTTTACCATTTCCAGTGCACTTTTCCACATTTCAAAACGCGCACCTAGAGAAGTATTGCCATCATTGTTATCCAAGTAAAGTTGGATATCTTTTCGTGCAACGTCAATCCGTTCCATAATTCGGTTATTGGGCATTTGGCTAATTCCAACGCTTGCTACGGCAATGATTCCAAAGAAAGTCAGGAAAAAACGTTTTGAAAGAGAATGGCGATAAATCCAAAGGATAACAATAAGTAAGATCGGTAGTGCAACCCATCCTCCACGAGCGGTAGAAAGCAAACTTCCTACGATGCCACATAAGCCACCAATCACACTAAGAACGATCAGTTTCACCTCTCTTTTCTGATAAGCATATAGGGCAATAATCAGGCTCAAAATGCCTAATGACATAGAAATATCACCGCCTTGAATATGCATAATTCGAGGATTTTGATCCGGATTAAGATTCAAGATAAATTTATCATAAAGCGCGATGCAGACAGAAACAATACCACCAAGGGGGATAGAGTAACTCAATACACAGGTTTTGATTGGATATTTTAATAATAAAAGTAAAACAGGAATTAAGAAAACAACACGACTTGCCGTATCTAGATCTCGCATTTTTCCCCCGTTGATGCAGAGGGAAAGTACAAATGTAAGAAAATAAAAAAGGTAGCTATAAATTAACCATTTATCAACTTTCGATAAGTTTAAAAGCGATTTCTTGGTTAAAACATAAATGCCATAACCTAAACCGATTAACATCAGTAGAGCAGGCGCAACATTATATCCACCTTTGACAATAAATATCGAAAGAAAGAAAAGCGTTACCGCAAAGTTTATTAGGGTGGCTAACCAATTTTGTTTTGTTATTTGCATAGATAAGAGTCAACATTCGGGTTATGTAAAACTAAAAAACCGCACTAACAAAGTGCGGTTTCATTTTAGTCTATTTTTATGGATTATAAAACATCAACGCAGTTTAAGTCTTCGAAAGATTGCTCTAAGCGTTTAGACATTGATTCTTCCATTTTACGTAACCAAACACGTGGGTCGTAGTATTTTTTGTTTGGTGCATCAGGACCTTCAGGGTTACCTAATTGACCTTGGAGGTATGCTTCGTTTGCTTTATAGAAACTTAAAATACCATTCCATGCAGCCCATTGAGTATCAGTATCGATATTCATTTTGATTGCACCATAGCTAATTGCTTCGCGGATTTCTTCGCGGCTAGAAC
>CAUUXN010000058.1:0-11062 GCA_963548985.1 uncultured Haemophilus sp.
AGCGCTTATAGGTTGCGCTGCCATCACTTGGGTTTGTTTTGATTTCAATTAATGTTGCTCGACGGCGTGTATAAGCTTGTTTTAACACAGAGCTTAAATCTGCCCAGGTGTAAGGCAAGGCATATTTTAGACCAAACATTGCGGCGACTTGTGAGAAATCACCATTATGTGGCAAGCGATAGAACTGCTCTTTCACCTCTTCATCCACCGGCAACATATCAAAGATTGCGCCACCATTATTGTTAATCACAAAAATAATGGTTGGTTGAGTCACATTCTTAAATAAGGCTAAAGAGTTTAAATCATAAAGCGTAGACGTATCGCCAACCATAGCTACCACTGGCTGATCTGCACCGATACCGATACCTGCAGCCGTTGCTAATAAGCCATCAATCCCACTTGCACCACGGTTGGTAAAAATCGGATACCCTTCAGGTAATTTGGTCAATGCATCAACCAAACGTACGAAAAGACTGTTTCCTAAGAACAAAATACCGTTGTAAGGTAAAACACGCTCAATATGATGTGCTAACGAGGCTTCATTAAGATTGCCGCCGACTTGTTGTTCGATAAAGGTTGCGCAGAATTTTGAAAGCGCAAGTGGCTCGAGTAACCAAGGTTTTTGACGCAATGGTGGATGTGCACGCAACCAATGATGAGCTTTGGCGTTAAAGCGAGTTTGCGTATGGTGATTTGGATCGACTGCATTTTGACTTTGCTCGACCACCCAAAACTCGCCTTGGAACTCTGCTAAGAATTGGTTAATACGTTTACTGATAAAACGAGAACCAAATTGGATGACAATATCGGCTTGAAGTAGTTTTTGCTTCACTGTTTGGTTTGCTAGCCAAATATCCGCATAAGGCATGAGCGGTTCCACACCGGATTGAATATCCGTAAGCAAAATCCATCCCATGGTATTTGCCCATGCGTTAATGCCCATTGCTTGCTCTGGTGTTAATTGCCCTGCCACAATGACACCACGTTTCGTACGCCAGGTATCCCAATTCTCATGCATCAACACTTCTTGTTGTAATGGCTGATGATCAACCCAATTTTTAGGCTGGCTTAACCAACGTTGAATTGGCATTAACCATGGATGACCGTCAATTTCTTGTTCTTGCGCATTATAAAGTGGCTCAGCAAAAGGCACGTTGATATGCACAACGCCTGGTTGTTGCTTTTGTTTATAACACGCTTGTTCTAACGTAGAAATTAACCATTTTGCCGCATAATCGGCTTGAGGTTTTGGTAGATTGACACTTGCCACTGGATAATCGGCAAACATATTTTGTTGCACGATCGCTTGATTCGCACCACATTCCCATAATTCAGGTGGACGATCAGCGGTAAGAATAATTAAATTCACGCCTGTTTGGCGAGCTTCAATAATCGCAGGATACAAATTTGCTGCCGCAGTGCCTGAGGTAACAATCACAGCAACAGGTGCTTGCTTAGATTTTGCAATCCCCAAGGCAAAAAAGCCTAAACCACGTTCATCAAAGTGACTATGACACGTTGCTCGAGAGGCATTTTGTAAACGCACAGCTTCTAGCGTTAAAGGTGTTGAGCGAGAACCAGGCGCAATACAAAAGTGACTCACTCCTTGGCGAACCAAGGTTTCTAAGATCACTTTTGACCAACAACGATTAAATACGCTTACAGACATTCTTCTTATTCTCCGTTATTCTCTGCAAACAGGGAAATGAGCCCTGCCGCTTTACGTTCAATTTCCAACCACTCTTCTACAGGTTGTGAGCCTTCCACAATACCGGCTCCAGCAAATACACGCACTCGGTTTTCTTCAATAAAAGCCGAACGAATGGTGACGCAAAATTCTGAAAGATGTTGACTCATCATGCCTAATGTACCGGCATACCAACTACGATCAAAAGTTTCAATTTCAGTCAGGGCTTTCTTCGCTTGTTGTTGCGGTAAGCCTGACACTGCGGCCGTTGGATGAATCGCTTTCAGCAAATCTGCATCCGTACAAAGTGCGGTCAATTTCGCTTGCATTTTTCGAATCAAATGCTGCACTTTTCGTAATGGCTTTAATGCGACATCATCAACGGTAATTTGTTCCACTAAGTGACTGATATTTTGTGAAATATCCTCAACTACCAACCAGTTTTCATTGAGATTTTTTTCATCATTTAGCAACCAATTCGCACGTTCATTATTTTCACTCGGATTATCATTAACAGGAGCAGTGCCCGCAAGGGCTTCCGTAAATAACAGACGATTATCTCGTGCAAACAGGCGCTCTGGTGTTGAGCCCACAAAACAGTTTTGGGCGTTATCTGCCCATAGAAAATGGTAACAACCGCTATTTTTTGCTTGGCTTGCGGCAAGAAAATCTTTTCCGTTTAACTTACTCTGAAGACCAAACACGGTTTCATTTGCTAACACAAGCTTGGTTAATTCACCTTGTCGAATGCGAGCAAGTGCTTGATTGACCCAATCACACCACGTTTCTTGGTTTGCTTTTGGCACCATGCTTTCGATGGTTAATTGATTAAGTGGTAAAAGTGTGGTCGTTTTTTCGAATGAATTCAATACCGCTTTTGCCAGATTAAGCTCATTTGTTTCAACAAAAACTGAAATCTCAGTCTCTCCACGTTGTTGTTCAATTAAAACTTGAGGCAAAATAAACTGGCTTTCACCTTGAAACTGTAAACCGCCCACTAAAGGGAAATCGTGTTCTTGGATAAATTGCTGTGCCAAATTCACATCTGAAAATGACCGCACTTTCCCCACCGCTGCGACGGTTTTAGCTTTATCACGAAAACGTAAATAAAATTGTGGATAAACAAGTTGCCCTTTCATCCATGCCAAAAGATCAACACCCAATTTCACCTTCGTCTGAAGACGTGCAATAGCAGGTTGCTGATCAGTTGTCGCCAAGGTTTCAAACTGGCGAATTAGCTCAGATTTAGCTTGTTCTAAAGGGCCCATGAAAAATAATAAAATACACAAAAAATTAGCCCATATTCTACCGCACTTTAATACATTCAAAAAATTTTTTTATTAAATCTTTTCAAGATAAGAATTTAAGCGTAAATTAGACGTAATTTTTGAATGAAAATCTAATTATCATAGGATGTTACTAATGAGATCTTTTCCGAAATCAGACAAATTAGAACACGTTTGCTACGATATTCGTGGACCGGTTCACAAAGAAGCTTTACGCCTAGAAGAAGAAGGCAATAAAATTTTAAAGCTTAATATTGGCAACCCTGCCCCATTTGGTTTTGAAGCGCCTGATGAAATTTTAGTTGATGTTATCCGCAACCTACCCTCTGCACAAGGTTATTGCGATTCCAAAGGGTTATATTCGGCACGTAAAGCTATCGTGCAATACTATCAATCTAAAGGTATTCATGATGCGACAGTAAACGATGTGTACATCGGGAATGGTGTATCTGAATTAATTACCATGTCCATGCAAGCTCTTCTCAATGATGGTGATGAAGTATTAGTTCCAATGCCAGACTATCCATTATGGACAGCGGCTGTGACCTTAGCTGGCGGAAATGCAGTACATTATTTATGTGATGAAGAGGCTGGTTGGTTCCCAGCTATTGATGATATTCGCGCAAAAGTCAATGCCAAAACTAAAGCTATCGTCGTAATCAACCCGAACAACCCAACGGGTGCAGTTTATAGCAAAGAGTTACTTGAAGAAATTATCCAAGTTGCACGTGAAAATAATCTGATTATTTTTGCAGACGAGATTTATGACAAAATTCTCTACGATGGTGCTGTCCACCATCATATTGCAGCCCTTGCACCAGATGTATTAACCATTACATTCAATGGCTTATCAAAAGCGTATCGTGTTGCGGGTTTCCGTCAAGGTTGGATGATTTTAAATGGGCCAAAACAACATGCTAAAGGCTATATTGAAGGCTTAGATATGCTGGCGTCTATGCGTTTATGTGCAAACGTACCAATGCAGCACGCCATTCAAACTGCATTAGGTGGCTATCAAAGTATTAATGAATTTGTTCAACCGGGCGGGCGTTTGCTGGAACAACGCAATAAAGCCTATGAGTTACTGACTCAAATCCCGGGCATTAGCTGTGTAAAACCAATGGGGGCGATGTATATGTTCCCGAAACTCGATATCCAAAAATTCAACATTCATAGTGATGAAAAATTTGTGCTCGATTTATTACGTAAAGAGAAAGTGCTTCTTGTTCATGGTAAAGGCTTTAACTGGCATTCACCGGATCACTTCCGTGTGGTAACACTTCCTTATACCGGTCAATTAGAAGAAGCCATTGGCAAATTGGCACGATTCTTAGAGACTTATCGTCAATAATAAAAAAGAGCGGTTAATTAACCGCTCTTTTTTTATTTCATGATTTATAACTATGCCCAGAAATAGCGCACCACATGGAAGAAAATTGGTGCGGAGAAACACAGTGAATCCATACGGTCTAAAATACCACCATGGCCGCTTATCATATTCCCCCAGTCTTTCACGCCCATACTGCGTTTCATTGCTGACATCACGAGCCCTCCTAAAAATCCCATTAGGCAAATTAACAGACTCATTAAAAAGGCTTGCCATGCATTAAATGGTGTCAGCCAATGAAGCAACATACCCAATAAACTTGCGCTTAATACCCCACCAACAAAACCTTCTACCGTTTTAGATGGCGATAAGGTTGGTGCAATTTTATGCTTACCAAAAAGTTTACCCCAAACGTATTGCAACACATCACTAGACTGCACCACCAAGATTAAGAAAATCATTAATAAAAGATTTTTTCCTTCATAACCTGAGATATCAAGAGTCAATAAAGCGGGGATATGTGAAATACAGAATACACTAATCATCAATGCCCACTGAATTTTTGTTGAACGGTCTAAGAAATGTGCCGGATCGCCGAGTACTGCTGAAAGAATCGGTAAAAATAAGAAGCCATATACGGGAATGAAAATTGTGAACATGCTAAACCAATCAATGGCGACTAAAAAATATTGCAATGGCAAGATCACATAAAAACAAGCGGCTAGCGCAAGATGATCGCCTCGACGAATATTCAATAGAGAAAGAAACTCACGTAATCCCATAAATGAAATAATCAAAAAGAGCCCAATTACGCCATAAAAGCCCAATAAGCTCGCAATAAAGATAATCCCAATCATCACCCACCAAGCATTGATGCGTGCATTCAGGTTATCAATAACGTTATTCGGTGTATCCACACCCGATCTGCGTTTTAAAATATATCCCACTGAGGAAGCAAAAATTAAGGCGATAAATAAACCACCGAAGAGTTGCCATATTTCTGTCATCATTTGCTCCTAAGATTTGCCTTTTTCACTGACGTTTAAATTTAATAATGCCGATTGAGCGCGTGTCAGAAACACCTCTTTAGTTTCTTCTGTCCCAATCTTTAATGGCTCACCTACATAAAGATCACATAACAATGGGATCGGTAAAATAAAGCCTTTTGGTAAAACATTATTCATATTGCTAATCCAAACGGGCACAAATTCACAATCAGGATTTTCTTTTGCCAAATAAAACAATCCACTTTTAAACGGCTGAAGTGGTAAATCATCATCCATCTTACGAGTTCCTTCAGGGAAAATAATCAGGGAGTCATTGACTAATGCTTCACTCATTTGTCGTATGGCAGCTTTTGGATCTTGGCTATTACGTTCAATCAGTAACATATTGAATACTTTATAGGCTAAAAAGCGACGAATTGCGCCTTTCGTCCAATAATCTTTGCCTGCAACAGGGCGAGTTTGTTTTCTTACTTCATAAGGTAATGAAATCCAAAGTAAGATAAAATCCCCATGGCTATTATGATTGGCAAAATAGACTCGATGCCCTTCTGAAGATTGTTCCGCAATTGCGGGTTGTGGTCGAACGCCTGTAATAAAAGAAGCAAAACGACACAATAAAAAATCGATTAATCTCGCGATCATATTTACTCCTATTACTCCGTCACTTCGGCTAAACCATTTTTTACTCGCTTAATACAAGTCACAATGAGCAAGATAATGACGATATTGGTTACCCACCAGAAAAGTGAATGCAAACTACCATTCACCGCATAGAGTAAACCAAGCACACCAAACACAAACGCACGATCACTTTTACCCATTGGGCCATCATAACGACGAGTTTTGCCTTGAACTTGCCCTAAAATGCCACATAACTCACTCAATGCGGCAAGCCAAATAATACTTGAGATTTGAATACCATCAAAAGGCGCGACAAAAGCAAAAGGAAGATAAAGAGCCGCATCTGAAACGACATCAGTAATCTCATTAAGATAGCCCCCTAATCGACTTTTTTGATTAAATTCACGTGCGAGCATGCCATCAATGGCATTCAACGCCATACGCAAAAACAACCAAATAGGGATAAGGAAGAAAAGAGAAGAAAATGTCGGAAATAGTGCAAGAACCACACCGAGTAAAATAGAAAGTAAGCAGGCAATTAGCGTAACTTGATTTGCCGTTACGCCTTTTGCCGCTAATTGCCTAACTAAAGGCCGAAGTAAATTCTGAAATTTGGGTTTTAAGGCATAGATACTCATCTACCATCTCCTTGTTTTTATTAAAAAACATAAATATGTTTCCAATAATAGGACGGTATAGAGTATTACTCAAGTTTTTTATTCATCCATATAACCTAAACTTCTTAAGGCACGTTCATCATCCGCCCAACCGGACTTCACTTTTACCCAAAGTTCAAGGTGTACTTTATTATCAAATAAGCGTTCCATGTCAGCGCGCGCTTCCATACCAATGGTTTTAATTTTTTGTCCTTGAGCACCGATCACCATTTTCTTTTGACCTTCACGTTCAACTAAAATCAAGCCATTGATTTCATAAGTACCACGCTCATTTACTTTAAATTGTTCAATTTCAACCGTTACCGAATAAGGTAGCTCTTCCCCTGTGAAACGCATTAATTTTTCACGAATAATTTCTGACGCCATAAAACGCTGTGAACGATCCGTTACATAATCTTCAGGAAAGTGATGAACGCCTTTACGTAATGATTGACGAACAATTTTCTCTAATTGATGGACATTATTACCACGTTGTGCAGAAATTGGCACAATGTGAGCAAAGTCAAATTTACTGCCTAAATCAGTAATAAATGGCAACAAATCATCTTTATTCTTGATGTTATCAACTTTGTTGATAGCGAGTACAACAGGCGCTTTGGCATTACGTAATTTGTTTAACACCATTTCATCATCAGCATTCCAATGTGTGCCATCCACGACGAAAATAATGAGATCTACATCCCCGATTGCCGAGCTTGCTGCACGGTTCATTAAACGGTTAATCGCGCGTTTTTCTTCGATATGAAGCCCCGGCGTATCTACGTAAATTTCTTGGTAGATACCTTCCGTTTTAATTCCCACAATACGATGACGTGTAGTTTGCGCCTTGCGAGATGTAATCGAAATTTTTTGTCCTAAAATTTTATTTAACAGGGTGGATTTCCCTACATTTGGGCGACCTACTATAGCGATAAAGCCACAATAGGTCTCTTGTTCTTGATTTAATTCGGTCATTTAATTTCCAATGTTTTTAAGATTTGTTCTGCGGCCGCTTGTTCTGCTTTACGGCGGCTAGAACCTTTCGCAATAAAAGTGCGGTCAATATTGGGTACATTTTTTACTGTACATTCTACGGTGAAGGTTTGGCAATGGGCTTCGCCTTCAATTTTTATTACTTCATAGGTTGGTAAGGCAAAATGCTTACCTTGTAAATACTCTTGCAAGCGCGTTTTGGCATCTTTTTGGTTATCACCCGGTTTAATTTCGGCGAGTAACGTTTTATACCAGCTACGCACAATATCTGCCGCTTTATCAAAGCTTGAATCTAATGCCATTGCGCCAATTACTGCTTCAACACAATCCGCCAAAATCGATTCACGACGAAAGCCACCACTTTTCAATTCACCAGAACCTAAGGACATATAATCCCCAAGCTCAAAATTGCGGGCAATCATCGCCAGGGTTGGCTCACGAACTAATGTGGCACGCATTCTGCTAAGTTCACCTTCATTACAACGAGGGAATTGATGATAAAGCGCATCCGCGATGACATAATTGAGAATCGAATCACCTAGAAATTCTAGGCGTTCATTATGTTGAGTGGAGGCACTGCGGTGTGTCAGTGCCAATTTTAAATTTTTTAGATCGGAAAATTGATAACCAATTTTTCGTTCTAGACGATCTAAATGATTCATATTAATTAATTTTTGTAAAGAAACGGTCTAAACGGAAGCCTGTAGGCCACTCATTTGGTTCTTTTTCTAAACTCATCCAAATATAAGTGGCTTTACCCACGATATTTTTTTCTGGTACAAATCCCCAAAAACGGCTGTCATCACTATGATCACGGTTATCCCCCATCACAAAATATTGCCCTTCAGGCACAATCCATTCAGCAGTAGGTAAGCCTTCTTGTGGATAGAATTCAATCCCCGAATAACGGCGCATTGGCTCCACTAAAATACTGTGTGTCACGTCACCGATTTCCAAATATTCCACTTGCGTTGGGAATGCTGGATTTGTGGGTTCTTGTTTATATTCAAACGCTTTAGTTTGGCAATCTACTTCGCAAGGTTTGCCATCTTTGCCATAAACCAGTGTTAAAGCACTTTTTTCAACATCAAGGATAATGCGGTCACCGCCTTTCCCTATAATACGTTTAATGTAATCTACACCAGACATATTGTTTTTAGATGTTAACGCAAGATTTTCAGCATAAGCCGCTCGTGTTGCCCCTAAACTTGTACGAAGTAACGCTTGCTCCGGTGCTTTAAACACAATTACATCACCACGTTCTGGTTTGTTACCTTCAATAATCGTATTTTGGAAAATAGGATCTTTAATGCCATAAGTATATTTGTTCACGACGAGGAAATCCCCTACGCGCAAGGTCGCTTCCATTGATCCAGATGGAATTTGAAATGGCTCAAAAATAAATGAACGCACAAGGAATACCACGGATAACACAGGGAAAAGCGAAGAAATAAATTCTGAGCCTTCTGAAATAGGCTCAATTTTCGCTTTTTCTTCATCCGTTAATGCTTTGCCTGAGCGTTGTTCTGCGCGTGCGATTTGACGACGACGTCTTGGCATCACGGCAAAGCGGTGATAACACCATAAAATGCCAGAAAGTGCGGTCAAAATCAGCAATAAAATGCTAAATGTGTTAGGCAGTTGGAAATGGTCTAACGCTTTCCAACCGGCAAAGCCCACGACTAACAACAGAATAAAAAATACATTCGACATAGCTCTTTCCTATTTATCCTTACCAACGTGTAAGATCGCTAAAAATGCTTCTTGCGGTACTTCCACGTTACCTAAAGACTTCATTCGTTTTTTACCTTCTTTCTGTTTCTGTAAGAGTTTTTTCTTACGACTCACGTCACCACCATAACATTTTGCTAATACGTTTTTACGCAATTGTTTTACCGTTGAACGAGCAATAATGTGGTTACCAATCGCTGCTTGGATCGCGATATCAAATTGTTGACGTGGAATAAGCTCGCGCATTTTTTCAACTAACTCACGACCACGATAAGGCGCATTATCTTTGTGAACAATTAACGCTAACGCATCAACACGATCACCGTTGATCATGATATCCACGCGCACCATGTCTGCCGCTTGGAAACGTTTGAAACCATAATCCAAAGAGGCATAACCGCGAGAAGTTGATTTCAAGCGATCGAAGAAATCTAATACTACTTCGCCCATTGGGATTTCATAAGTTAATGCAATTTGGTTACCGTGATACACCATATTGGTTTGTACGCCACGTTTTTCCACACAAAGGGTAATCACGTTACCTAGGAATTCCTGTGGTACCAACATATTACATTCCGCAATGGGCTCGCGAATTTCCGCAATATTATTTAACGGTGGCAGTTTTGATGGACTGTCCACATAAACTACTTCACCATTGGTCATTTCGACTTCATAAATTACAGTTGGTGCCGTGGTAATCAAATCAAGATCGTATTCACGCTCTAAACGCTCTTGAATGATCTCCATGTGTAAAAGCCCCAAGAAACCACAACGGAAACCAAAACCTAAAGCCGTCGAGTTTTCTGGCTCATAGAAAAGTGATGCATCATTTAGGCTTAATTTACCCAACGCATCACGGAAAGCTTCATAATCGTCAGAGCTAACAGGGAATAAACCAGCATAAACCTGCGGTTTTACTTTCTTAAAGCCTGGCAATACATGACTTGCCGGATTGTGTTGATGGGTTAAGGTATCCCCTACTGGGGCCCCTAAAATATCTTTAATCGCACAAACAACCCAACCTACTTCGCCGGTATTTAATACTGTTGTATCCACTTGTTTTGGCGTGAAAATACCTAGACGATCGACGTTGTAAGCTTGCCCAGTGGACATTACTTTGATTTTGTCACCTTTACGCAACACACCATTCTTAATACGAACTAATGACACCACGCCTAAATAATTATCGAACCAAGAGTCAATAATCAACGCTTGTAACGGTGCATCAGGATCACCTTCTGGTGCAGGAATTTTCGCAACAATTTCTTCTAATACATCTTCAATACCTACACCGGTTTTCGCCGAACAACGTACCGCTTCCATCGCATCAATACCCACGATGTCTTCAATTTCTTCTGCAACACGTTCAGGATCCGCTGCTGGCAAGTCGATTTTATTTAAAATCGGCACGACTTCTAAATCCATTTCAATGGCGGTGTAGCAGTTTGCCAAGGTTTGTGCTTCTACGCCTTGTCCTGCATCCACAACTAATAATGCCCCTTCACAAGCTGCAAGAGAGCGCGATACTTCATAAGAGAAGTCCACGTGCCCTGGTGTATCGATAAAGTTTAATTGGTAAGTTTCACCGTTTTTGGCCTGATAATTTAAGGTTACACTTTGGGCTTTAATGGTAATGCCGCGCTCACGCTCAAGATCCATGGAATCCAACACCTGCGCTTCCATTTCACGATCCGAAAGCCCCCCACAGGTCTGAATTAATCGGTCAGAAAGGGTCGATTTACCGTGGTCAATAT
>CAUUXN010000059.1:0-10517 GCA_963548985.1 uncultured Haemophilus sp.
TATCTTGTTGAGTAAAAGCACCAGGGATACTTCGAATAACTTGATCGATAGTTTGAGTATTCTTAAATATATGCTCCCTTGTACTTTTAGCTTTTGCTTCTGTGAATGGTTTCTTATCATTAGCCACATTTTTTTCGACCACATTTATTTGATCGAGTATTTCTTCTGTTTGAGCTTCAGCAATATTAATATTCATTGCATTTATTAGGCAAAATGTAACTAAGTTTAATTTTATTTCTTTCTTCATTTGTTATCCCCTTGTTTTTTTTGAGAAAGATTCTCATTATCCTCTTCTGGGTGAGAGAATTCAAGGGATGAGATCATGAAATTTATATAAGAATTAAAGAATAATTTTCATGTTATATCTTATGAAATTTTTAATTCTTCTTTTTTGTTGAAAACATAATAACGATTATTGAAGTTTTTCTTTTTATCGATGGAGTTTGCCTTGACATTATAGGAGAGGATTAAGAGCTGATATTTTTTCTTTAAATTTTATATGAATTATCAATGTTTATTTAGAACTGTGATAGGTGATTATTTTTAACATTTGGCAAAAGAATCTTTAGTGAAATAAATTATTTGTGTCTATAATATATCGGTTTTTGAAAAGTAAAAGGATAGAGATGATGGGGATAATCATCACCGTTGATGGCCCAAGTGGTGCAGGAAAAGGAACGCTTTGTTACGCATTGGCAGAAAAGTTAGGTTTTACCTTATTAGATAGTGGTGCGATTTATCGCGTGACGGCATTGGCTGCGCTGAAACGTCATGCAGACTTAACCGATGAAGAAGGATTAGCGGAGTTAGCTCGTCATTTAGATATCCAGTTCATCCCGAAAAATGGTGAAGTCAATGTACTTCTTGGTGGAATGGATGTGAGTCATTTAATCCGTACGCAAGAAGTGGCGGAGGCTGCATCAAAAGTGGCGGTTTTCCCAAAAGTGCGGTCAGCTTTACTGCAACTTCAGCAGGATTTTGGTAAAAATGATGGCCTGATTGCTGATGGACGAGATATGGGAACCGTGGTTTTCCCAAATGCACAAGTTAAACTGTTTTTAGACGCGAGTGCAGAAGAACGTGCAAAAAGACGCTATAAACAGTTGCAAAATAAGGGAATTAATGGTAACTTTGCACAGATTTTAGCCGAGATACAAGAACGCGATTTTCGCGATAGAAATCGTGAGGTTGCGCCATTGAAACCGGCTGATGATGCTTTATTGTTAGATAGTACAACATTGAGTATTGATGAAGTCATTGCTCAAGCGTTAGCTTATATTCAAGAAAAAGCGTCAGTTTCGATTTAACTGTTTATTCAAGGACGAATAGACATTTATCCTCAACCCCGCATTTTATGGATCTTAATGTGGATGTTATTAACTTAAATTAAGAAGATTATTTATATGTCAGAATCTTTTGCTCAACTTTTTGAAGAATCATTAAAAGGCCTTGAAACTCGTCAAGGTTCAATCGTTAGCGGTACTGTAGTAGCTATCCAAAAAGGCTTTGTGCTTGTTGATGCAGGTTTAAAATCTGAGTCTGCAATCCCAGTTGCTGAATTCTTAAATGCACAAGGCGAACTTGAAATCCAAGTTGGCGATACTGTAAATGTTGCATTAGATGCAGTTGAAGATGGTTTCGGTGAAACTAAACTTTCTCGTGAGAAAGCTGTTCGTCACGAATCTTGGATTGAATTAGAAAAAGCTTACGAAGAAAAAGCGACCGTTATCGGTTTAATCAACGGCAAAGTGAAAGGTGGTTTCACAGTTGAGTTAAACGGTGTTCGTGCATTCTTACCTGGTTCTTTAGTTGATACTCGTCCAGCGCGTGAAGCAGATCACTTACTTGGTAAAGAATTAGAATTCAAAGTAATCAAATTAGATCAAAAACGTAACAACGTTGTTGTTTCTCGTCGTGCAGTGATCGAATCTGAAAACAGCCAAGAACGTGAACAAATCCTTGAGAACCTAGCTGAAGGTTCAGAAGTTAAAGGTATCGTTAAAAACTTAACTGACTACGGTGCATTCGTAGATTTAGGTGGCGTTGACGGTTTATTACACATCACTGATATGGCTTGGAAACGTGTTAAACACCCAAGCGAAATCGTGAATGTAGGCGACGAAGTAACTGTTAAAGTATTAAAATTTGACAAAGATCGTACTCGCGTATCTTTAGGCTTAAAACAATTAGGTCAAGATCCTTGGGTTGCTATCGCTGAAAACCACCCAGTAAACAGCAAATTAACTGGTAAAGTAACTAACTTAACTGACTACGGTTGTTTCGTTGAAATCTTAGATGGTGTTGAAGGTTTAGTTCACGTTTCTGAAATGGATTGGACTAATAAAAACATCCACCCATCTAAAGTTGTAAGCCTTGGCGATACAGTTGAAGTAATGGTGTTAGAAGTTGACGAAGAACGTCGTCGTATTTCTTTAGGTTTAAAACAATGCAAACCTAACCCATGGACTCAATTCGCTGAAACTCACAACAAAGGCGACAAAGTTACTGGTAAAATTAAATCAATCACTGATTTCGGTATCTTTATCGGTCTTGAAGGTGGAATCGACGGTTTAGTTCACTTATCTGACATTTCTTGGAATGTTGCAGGTGAAGAAGCAGTTCGTAACTACAAAAAAGGTGACGAAGTTTCTGCAGTAGTATTAGCAGTAGATGCAGTGAAAGAACGTATTTCTTTAGGTATTAAACAACTTGAAGATGATCCATTCAACAACTTCGTAGCAATCAACAAAAAAGGTGCAGTAATTTCTGCAACTGTTGTTGAAGCTGACGCTAAAGGTGCTAAAGTTGAATTAGCAGGTGGCGTTGAAGGTTATATCCGTGCAGCAGACTTAACAAACGAAGTTGCAGCAGGCGATGTAATTGAAGCGAAATACACTGGTGTTGATCGTAAAGCTCGTATCGTTCACTTATCTGTAAAAGCGAAAGATCAAGCTGAAGAAGCTGCTGCAGTTGCAAACGTGAATACCAAACAAGAAGATGTTGCTATTCCAAACGCAATGGCTGAAGCTTTCAAAGCAGCTAAAGGTGAATAATTAATTCACATAAATAAGGCTGGGTCATTGACTCAGCCTTATTACTACCAGCTATAATTAACAAGGATTTAGCGGTAATTTATTATGAACTAATGCATTACCTGTAAGTCTTAATAACAAGTTTAAGTATAAATTTAAAGGAGAGTTGACGATGACTAAATCTGAACTAATTGAAAATCTATCAACAAAGCACCCAACTTTATCCGCAAAAGAAGTAGAAGGTATTGTAAAGGATATTCTTGAACTCATTGCACAATCTTTAGAAGAAGGTAATCGTATTGAAGTGCGTGGTTTTGGTAGCTTCTCTTTACACCATCGTCAACCACGAGTTGGCCGTAATCCTAAAACCGGTGATTCTGTAAAATTAGATGCTAAATCTGTACCGCACTTTAAAGCGGGTAAAGAATTAAAAGATCGCGTAAATGTTTTTGCTTAAACATTCAATCGATATCAATAAAACGACACTTAGGTGTCGTTTTTTATTACAAATTTTGGCATAATGAACCCATTCTTAACAAAGGAGATTGTGATGATTAAATATATTCTCGGACTCATTATTGTATTGGCTATCGTACTTGTTGCGGTAACTATAGGGGCAAATAATGATCAAGTAATCACCTTTAACTACATTGTTGCTGAAAGCCAATTCCAACTTTCAACATTAGTTGCAATTTTATTTGGTTTTGGATTAATTTTAGGTTGGTTAATTACAGGATTTTTCTACTTAAAATTAAAATTCAAAAATATGTCGTTAGCGCGTCAAGTTAAACGTCAAACATTACAAATTAACGAATTAACGACTACTCGCGATAAGGCAGTATAATGCTTGAATTACTCTTTCTGCTTCTGCCAATAGCCGCCGCTTACGGTTGGTATATGGGCCATCGGAGTGCCAAGAAAGATCAGGAAGATATGAGTAATAAACTCTCCCGTGATTATGTCACGGGGGTCAATTTTTTGCTTTCTAATCAAACGGATAAGGCCGTTGATTTGTTTCTTGATATGTTGCAAAAACAAGAAACAGAAAATGAAATTGAAAGCAATTCTCAATTTGAAGCTGAGCTAACGCTCGGTAACCTTTTCCGTTCTCGAGGCGAAGTGGATCGTGCTTTAAGAATTCATCAAGCCCTCGATCGTAGTCCCAATTATTCTTTCGAACAAAAATTATTAGCTAAACAGCAACTTGCTAAGGATTTCATGGCGGTGGGTTTTTATGACCGTGCGGAAGCCCTTTACATCATTATGGTGGATGAACCTGAGTTCGCTGAAAATGCACTGCAACAGCTTTTGGTGATTTACCAAAAAACAAAAGAATGGAAAAAAGCGGTAAATATTGCAGAGAAACTAGCCAAAATTTCCCCTAAAGAGAATGATGTGGAATTAGCACAGTGTTATTGTGAATATGCTTTAAGCGGAGAGCTTGAAAGTGCGGTTGAAAAACGCAGTATTTTACAAAAAGCGTTGAATGTATCTCCAACCAGTGTGAGAGCATCAATGCTTCTTGCGGATTTAGAAATGGCAGATAAAAACTACCGTCAAGCCATTCATTTTTTGGAGAATATTCTTAATCAAAATCCAATTTACATTGGAGAAGTGTTGAAAACACTCAAATATTGTTATGATGAATTAGGAGAGAGAGATAACTTTGAGTTATTCTTGATTCGAGCCAGCCAGCAGATTAACAATACTAAAGTCGATTTAATGTTAGCAAGCGTGATTGAAGAGAAAGATGGCAAGAGTGCAGCTCAATCAAAGCTTTATCAACAACTCACAAAACATCCAAGTACATCTATTTTTCACCGTTTTATTCAATTCCAAATTGATGATGCAGAGGAAGGGCGAGGTAAAGAAAGCTTAATTTTGTTACATAAAATGGTAGGTGAGAGAATTAAGCAAGGCTTTGGTTATCGTTGTTCAAATTGCGGTTATCAAACCCATAAATTAATGTGGAATTGTCCTTCTTGCAAACAGTGGGAAACCATCAAACCTGAACATAATTAATTGACACAGTGAGGTAAAATTATGAATAGCAAAGTAATCGTTGCATTGGATTACGAAACGGAAGCACAAGCGCTATCCCTCGTGGATCAAATCGATCCAAGCTTATGCCGCTTAAAAGTGGGTAAAGAAATGTTTACCACACTGGGAACCAGTTTCGTTAAGCAATTACATGAGCGTCAATTTGATGTTTTCCTCGACCTAAAATTTCATGATATTCCGAATACTGTGGCAAGAGCGGTGCGTTCTGCGGCTGATTTAGGCGTATGGATGGTTGATGTCCATGCTAGCGGTGGTTTAAAAATGATGGAAGAGGCAAAGAAAATTCTTGAACCTTATGGAAAAGATGCGCCTTTATTAATTGCAGTAACGGTATTGACCAGTATGGAAGATTTGGATTTATTACAAATCGGTATTAACTCTTCACCACTTGAGCATGTATTACGTCTTGCGCATTTAACACAGCGTGCGGGATTAGATGGAGTTGTTTGTTCACCACAAGAAGTGGAGATTTTACGTAATACTTGTGGTCCTGATTTTAAATTAGTCACGCCAGGGATTCGTCCAATTGGAAGTGATTTTGGCGATCAACGTCGCGTTATGACACCAGCAGCAGCTATTCGATCTGGTTCTGATTATTTAGTGATTGGTCGCCCAATCACTCAAGCTGAAAATCCAGCAGAAGTGCTTCGTTCAATTAATGCATCAATTGAGTAATATGACTGAGAGTACTTTAGTATATTCTACCGAAGTGGGTAGAATTAAAGAGCAAAAGCAGCCGGTACAACGCCCTAAAGGTGATGGTGTGGTTCGCATCCAAAAACAAACCAGTGGTCGAAAAGGTGCGGGTGTTTCAGTGGTTACGGGACTAGATTTATCCAATGATGAATTAAAAAAATTGGCCACTGAACTTAAAAAACGTTGTGGTTGTGGTGGTTCGGTTAAAGACGGCAATATTGAGATTCAAGGCGAAAAACGCGATTTACTTAAACAACTTTTAGAACAAAAAGGGTTTAAAGTAAAATTAGCTGGTGGTTAAGAGATAAGACAAAAAATCCATCTTCAATTGAAGATGGATTTTTTCATAATTAGCCTTCCATAAAGTTTGGTTGGTAAGCAAAGAACATTGCACCTAAGAAACTTAACAAGGCAAATGCCAGAAATGCACTGTTTGGATTGACCGCTTTACGACTAAAATATTTAGCCGAGAAGAAGATATAAAGCACAAGCATGATGATTTTCATGACCAGCCAGCTTTGTAACTGGTAACCGACCAAGAAGAAAATCGTTAAGCCGCTAGCAATTAAAAGTGTATCAACTAAGTGCGGTAAAATTTTTAGCAGTTTAATCGCGCGCCAATTTTCCCCACTTAATTGCATTCCCCCACGGATAATTAATAATCCTAAACTTAAAAATGCACAAACAATGTGCAAATAAACTAACATAATCACTCCAGATGTAAAAGGAAAGTGCGGTCAAAAGTGACCGCACTTTAATTTCTTATTTTGCTATACGCTTATATTTAATACGATGTGGCTGTGTTGCGGCTTCACCTAAGGTTTTCTTTTTCCACTCTTCGTAGTCAGAGAAGTTACCTTCATAGAAAGTCACTTTACCTTCATCACCGTAATCTAAAATATGAGTTGCAATACGGTCTAAGAACCAACGGTCATGGGAAATTACCATTGCACAACCAGGAAATTCTAAGATCGCATTTTCTAACGCACGTAAAGTTTCAACGTCTAAGTCATTAGTCGGTTCGTCCAATAACAATACGTTACCACCACGTTGTAGAAGTTTCGCTAAATGTAAACGACCACGCTCACCACCTGATAATTCGCCCACACGTTTTTGTTGATCTACGCCTTTGAAGTTAAATCGGCCAACATAGGCACGGCTTGGAATTTCAAAGTTACCAATAGTGAGAACATCTTGTCCGTTAGACACTTCTTCCCAAACGGTTTTCTTGTCATCCATTGAATCACGGAATTGATCCACAGAAGCAAGTACAACAGTTTCACCCATCGTAATTGAGCCGCTATCAGGTTGTTCTTGGCCTGAAAGCATACGGAAGAGGGTTGATTTACCCGCACCGTTCGCCCCGATAATACCTACGATAGCCCCTTTTGGAATGCTAAATGATAAATTATCAATTAAAGTGCGGTCGCCATAAGATTTGGTTAAGTTCTGAACTTCAATCACTTTATCACCTAAACGTGGGCCAGGTGGAATAAAGAGTTCGTTGGTCTCGTTACGTTTTTGGTATTCTCCAGAGTTCAGTTCATCGAAGCGTGCCATACGAGCTTTGCTTTTCGCTTGACGACCTTTAGGATTTTGGCGTACCCATTCTAACTCTTTCGCAATCGATTTTTGGCGTGCATTTTCAGCAGCTTGTTCTTGCTCTAAGCGTTTCTCTTTTTGCTCTAACCAAGAAGAGTAGTTACCTTCCCAAGGAATACCTTCACCACGGTCGAGCTCTAAGATCCAACCTGCAACGTTATCTAAGAAGTAACGGTCGTGGGTAATCGCCACAACAGTACCTTCGTAGTCATGTAAGAAGCGTTCTAACCATGCCACAGATTCCGCATCTAAGTGGTTGGTTGGCTCGTCTAATAAGAGCATATCTGGTTTTTCGAGTAATAAACGACAAAGCGCCACACGACGACGCTCACCACCAGATAAATGTTCGATTTTGGCATCCCAATCTGGTAAACGTAATGCATCAGCCGCACGTTCTAATTGGTTATCTAAATTATGTCCATCGTGTGCTTGAATAATCGCTTCAAGGTTTGCTTGTTCTGCGGCTAGTTTATCGAAATCCGCATCAGGATCTGCATAAAGTGCATAAACTTCATCTAAACGATTCAGTGCATTTTTTACTTCAGAAACAGCTTCTTCTACCGCTTCACGGACAGTTTGTTGCGGATCAAGTTTTGGTTCCTGTGGAAGATAACCAATTTTAATACCTGGTTGTGGACGCGCTTCACCTTCGAACTCTTTATCCACGCCAGCCATAATGCGTAAAAGAGTTGATTTACCCGCACCATTTAAGCCGAGCACCCCGATTTTGGCACCAGGGAAGAAGCTTAAAGAAATATCTTTCAAAATATGACGCTTCGGTGGCACCACTTTGCCGACACGGTGCATCGTATATACAAATTGCGTTGACATAATTTTCTCGATGTTATGAATAAAAGTGCGGTTATTTTACTTGATGTTTAGGGAATAAGCTATTTGAAAGGCAAAAAAAACCACCCATACAGGGTGGTAGGAAAGTAGTTTAGCTATATTTATGATTATTTTATTTAGGAACTTTATGAATATCAAGCAATCACTTGACGAAACAGATAGTACATAAATTTCAGTTATAAGGGAAATGCGAATGAATCATTTTTTGATAAAAATCAATAAAATCATGGGATTTTTTACTTTTAGACTGATTTTTATTCGATTTTGATTGGGAACTGCTTGTGATAAAATCTGTCTATTCAATCATTTAGCCACTCTTTTTTCTTATTTATGTTTAAAAAATTACCTCTTGGATTATTGCTGATTTCGCCTTTTTCAGCACTAGCGCATCCCCACGCATTCATTGATATGCAAACGAAACCCTTAGTGAAAGATAATCAATTAATTGGTTTCTCGACGCAGTGGTTACTGGATGAAGCCAGTTCTTCAGCTGTCCTGTATGATGTGAAGCAGGCAAAAGGGGATAAGGCTGCCCAACAGAAATTAGTTGATGAAGTCATGGCGAACGTTGTGAATGAACATTACTTTAGCTATGTCTTTGATAAAGAAAATCATAAAATTAAATATAAAAAACAGCCTGAAAATTATGGTATGCGTGTGAAAGGGAATGAGGTGGAATATTATTTTGATTTTCTTTTGGCACAGCCACAGGCTTTGCAAAATAACGAATTTACGCTGATGACTTATGACAGTACCTATTATGTGGCAATGCGTTATGCTGAAATAGGTAAAAGAGCGGTTGATTTTTCAGCACTTCCTGCAAACTGCAAAGGAGAAGTGCTAGAACCTAATGTCGATGAAAAAATTAAATCCTACGCTTCATCATTGGATAAATCTCAAAAAAATGAAGATGATTCTCTTGGTGTATTGTTTGCGCAGAAAGTAAAAATTAAGTGTGAATAAAAATGAAGTTAAAACTGACCGCACTTTTTATTGGTTTATTAGCGATTATCTTCGCATTATTACCTTGGCTGTTTGTGCAAGTTGCTGATTGGCAAAAAGCCTTTAATCAGTTGATTTCTGAAAATCTCCATCAGATTCAAGCACATTCATCAACGGCAGGATTGTGGTTGATTTTTGCCGCCTTTTCTTATGGTGTATTACATGCATTAGGGCCGGGGCATGGCAAATTTATTATCGCTAGTTATCTTTCTACGCACGAAAGCCAACTTAAGACCAGCGTACGCTTAAGCTTGCTTTCCTCTCTTATGCAAGGTTTTGTCGCCGTTGCTGCAACCTCCATTGTGGTGGTGATACTTAATCTTTCCTCTAAATATTTTAAACTTAGCCAGTTATGGCTGGAGCGTAGCGCTCTAATTTTATTAGTGTTATTAGGGATTTATTGGATTGCTCAAGGTCTGAAAGGCTTAAAGAAAAAACAATCTTTTCGTATTACATCGATCCAATCATTACCAAAACAGATTGGAACAGCTTCGCCTTTTCGATATGAGCAAGGAAAAGTAAGCCAAACACAGTGTAGCTGTGGGCATCAACATCTACCGAATAATCAACAGCTTAAGCAATCAGGTGATTTAAAATCTCAGCTCTTAGTGATTTTGACTATTGGTATGCGACCGTGTAGTGGCGCTATTTTTGTGCTCTTTCTCGCTTATATGCTGGATCTTTATTGGTGGGGAATTGTAGCTACGTTTGCCATGTCTCTGGGCACAGGATTAATGCTTTCACTTTTTGCTGCGTTAGTACGCTATGCGAGAAATGTTGCAACGCGATTAGGCCATTGGTACGGTTTAACTGGTTCTAATCAAAAAGGTGAGGCCATGATCAAATGTATTGCGGGCGCAATTATGATCTTTTTTGCACTAAGCTTGTTATATGGCACGATCGGGGCTGTAACGGGGGGAGCAGCCTTGTTTGGTGGGTAAAGAAAAGGGCAGCGTTTGCTGCCCATTTATCTGAAAATAGATTATTCAACCCAAGTAACGATTTCTTCAATTGGTCTACGAGATTTTTTGGTAATGTCTCTCGCACGATAACCAAATGTTGCTGCCACAGATACGCCCCATTCATTTGGATCAAAGAGACCTTCAGCGGCTAAAGTTTCATTCATTTTATCGTAGTTAAAGCCTTCAATCGGGCAAGAATCAACACCGATAGCGGCAGCACCAGTTAGCATATTGGCTAATGCAATGTAGGTTTGTTTACTTGTCCAGTCAAATAATGCACGCTCGCTTTCTGCGGTTTTCATTTCAACTTCTT